>JANOCF010001167.1:0-1586 GCA_031412055.1 Holophagales bacterium
TCGCGAGCATTTCCTGAGGGCTCATGAACATTCCCTGGCCTCTCGGAGACGTCCGCTTCGCGCAGCGGATCGTTCCGACCTCGAAGCGAAAGACTCCGGAGTCCCAGCGAAAGGTCCACCGTGCATCCGGAATGCTTCACGAGCGCCCGGGAATGCTCGCGCGGGCGCAGCGAATGTCTTCGTGCACCCAGGAAATGCTCGGTAGCGCTCAGGGAATGTGCGGTGTGAGCGGCCAGAAGATCGGGACCATGATCATCAGCACCACGACAACCAGCGCGGTCAGAGGCAGGCCGCAGACCATGAAGTCGCGGAACTTGTACTTGCCCGGACCGTAGACGATCAGGCACGACGGCTCGAAAGGGGTGATGAAGGAGAGCGAGGCCGCCAGCGTCACCAGCACCGCGAAGGCTCGCGGGTCGTAGCCCATCTTGGTGGCCGTGTTCATGGCCACGGGCAGCACCACCAGGGCCGCTGCCGCGTTCGACATCGGCTGGGTCAGCAGGATGGTCAGGATCGTAAACGCGAGCATCAGGAAGATCACGGGGAGCCCGGCCGTCCATCCCGCGATCAGACCGGCCAGGTACTCCGCGGCTCCGGTCTTGCGCATGGCCAGGCCGAAGGAGGTCATGCCCGCGATCAGGACCAGCAGCCGCCAGTCGATGAGGTCGTACGCTTCCTCCATGGTGATCAGCCGGGTGCCGATCACCGCCAGCGCGGCGAGCAGGAAGGCGATGGGCAGCGGGACCAGCTCAAAGGACGAGGCGATCACCGCCAGCAGGAAGATTCCCACCGCGTAGAGCCCCTTGCGGCGGCGCGCCGGCTGGTGCTCGGTCTCCTGGAGGATCAGCAGGTCGGGGCTGTCGGCCAGGTCGCGGAGCCGGTCAGGCCTGCCCTGGAGCAGCAGCACGTCGCCCACCTTCAGCGCCAGGCCGCCGATCCGGTCCGCGAGAGCGTGCCCTTGCCGGTAGATGGCGAGGACCGTCATCCCGAAGCGGCGGCGGAAGTCGAGCTCCTTGATCGACCGGCCGACCACCGACGACTGCGGCATCAGGATGGCCTCCGCGATCGTCATCGTGGCGGTGGCCAGGTCGAGGTCGCCCATCTTCAGGTCCGATTTGATCTCGATCCCCGCCGTCTCCTTGACCTGGAGCAGCCCCTCGCGGGTGGTCTGGACGAGCAGCAGGTCGCCCTCTTCCAACGGCATGCCGGGCGCGGGGTCGAGCCTGCGCCCGCCGCGCAGGATGCCCCGCACCTGCAGGCCCATCTGGCCCAGCCGGCTGTCGCGCAGCGCCTTGCCGGCCAACGGCGAGCCCGGGGTGATCACCACCTCGGACAGGAACTCGCGGATCGAGTACTGCTCTACGTACCCGGCTTCCTGCGACTCCGGCAGCAGGCGGTGGCCCACCACGATCACGTAGAGGATGCCCATCACGCACACCGCCACGCCCACGGGCAGGAACTCGAACATCGAGAACGGCGCCAGGCCGGTGGAGGCCACGTAGCCGCTGGCCGCCACGTTGGTCGAGGTGCCGATCAGCGTGCACGTGCCTCCCAGCATCGACGCGTAGGCCAGCGGGATCAGCACC
>JANOCF010001168.1:0-11206 GCA_031412055.1 Holophagales bacterium
ACTTTTCCAAGCACGACGTGCACGTGCACGTGCCCGCGGGATCGATCCCCAAGGACGGCCCCTCGGCCGGCATCACCATTGGCACGGCGATCATCTCCGTGCTGACCAGGAAGCCGATCAACCGCCGGGTCGCCATGACCGGAGAGATCACGCTGCGCGGCGACGTGCTGCCGATCGGCGGTCTCAAGGAGAAGGCGCTCGCGGCCAAGCTCGCCGGCATTTCCACCGTGCTCATTCCCAAGCTCAACCGCCGCGACCTCACCGAGATCCCCGACACGATCAAGAAAGACCTTATCTTCCACTTCGTCGACCACATGGACGACGTGCTGAAGCTCGCGTTCATCGACCCCGATGCTCCCGCCCCGGAGCCGGTCGGCGATCAGCAGCCCCAGACTGCAACGGTTTGATTGGACGTTCAGGACGCTCTGAAGGAGAAGACGAGCTGCTCCGCCGCCTGCGCGCGCGGCTCGGCCCGTCCTCTCCGATCGGAGACGACGCTGCCGTCATCCCCAGGATCTCCGGAGCGCTGGCCGTCACAATGGACAGCCAGATCGCCGGCGTGCACTTCGTGCCGGATCTCGATCCCGCGCACGTGGCCCGCCGGCTGCTCGCGGTGAACCTCTCCGATCTGGCGGCGATGGGAGCCGGGCCTGCCTACGCGTTTCTCGCCCTCTCCGCTCCGCCGGGCTTCGATCACGAAAGATTTTTCCTCCCGTTCGCCAAGGCCTGCGCGCGGGCGGGCGTCACGCTCGCGGGCGGCGACCTCTCGCGCTGCGATCAACTTGTGGCCACGCTGACGCTGATCGGAACGAAGCCGGCGAGGGGTCGGTGGTTGCATCGCGCCGGGGCGCGGCCGGGACACGACCTATGGCTGGGAGGGACGGTGGGCGAGTCCGCGGCCGGACGCCTTCTGATTGCTCGTGGCGCGCGCCCCACCGGACCGGGAGAAAAGACTCGCATCGACCTCCGCTCGTCTCTAAGTGCTCCGCCTCGCCTGCTCCAGGCCGCCCGCAGCGCGGTACGGCGTCATCTGTCGCCTTCACCACAGCTGGAGTTGGGCCGCTGGCTGGGGCGACAGAAAGAGGGTGCGGGGATGGACGTCTCGGACGGCGTGTCCCGCGACCTCTACCGGCTCTGCCGCGAGAGCGGGACCGGCGCGGAGATCGACGCGGACGCCCTCCCCCTTCCGGATCGATTTTCAGATGTCTGCACGGCTCTCTCCGCCAATCCTTTCGATCTCGCTCTCGGCGGCGGAGAGGACTACGTCCTGCTCTTCACCCTGCCCCGAGGGACGCGGGTTCCTGATTCGTTCAGCTGCCGAAGGATCGGAACGATCACTCGGGATGCGGCGGTCGCCTGGGTATGCGACGGCAAACGCAGGCGCCTGCCGGATCGGGGCTGGGATCACCTGAAAAGCAAAAGCCCCGGCTGACGCCGGGGCTTCACCTTGGCAAAGATCCGCTCTCTCTTTATCGGGACAATCTAGCGGACTAGCGGAAAAGCTTCTGCAGGCTCGTAACGAAGCCGAGGAACCTCTTCTCGAGATCCTGCTGAGCCCTTTCGAGCGCGCGGAGTCGCTTCGTGGTCCCGGGATCACTCCCGGCGGTATTGGCGGTATTGGAGGCAGCGGCGGCGGAAGGCCGGCCGACCCGAGCGGAACCGCTCGCGGCGCGGCCACGGCCCGTAGCCTTCGCGGCCTTGGCGCTTTTGGCGGCATTGGCGGCGCTGGGCTTGCGACCGCCACGGCCGCTTTCCCCGCGAAGCTGGCGGAACACGTCCACAGCCTCGGGATGGAAGCGGCGAGCGCGGCCCGCGCCCTCCGAGGGCAGGCGGTTGCTGTGCACCCGCACGTAACGAACCAGGGTGGGATAGGAGATACCGGTCTGCTCGCTGATCTGAGTGAGGGTCATCAGACCGCTGGAACGACCACCACGACCGCTCGCAGCAGGAGCGGCAGCCGCGGCTTTGCGGCCACCGCGACCGGTCTTTTTTGCGGCGGCGGCAGGAGCCGGCGCAGCAGCCTTGCGGCCACCACGACGCGCTGCGGCCGGCGTCTTGGCCGGTGTAGCCTTGCGGCCGCGGCCGGAACGCGCGCTGGCGGTGCTGGCGATATTGGCGGTACTGGCGGCGTTGGCGGCGCCGGCGGACGAACGAGTGGAATCGTCCTTTCGCGGACGGCCCCGGCGGCCCGCGTTCTCAACCTTCAGCTCTTCGAACACCGGGAGTGATTCCTCGGGATAGCGCTGCTTGCGCCCCTTGCCCGCGGAAGGGATCCGGCTCTGGTAAAGCTTCTTGTATCGTTGGAGAGTGGGCATCGAGATGCCCGTCTTCTGGGAGATCTCGGAGAGGGTAAAGAGCTTGTTCGAGCTCGTCGTTTCGGGTTCTGCCATTGCGCCTCGCCTCCTGGCCTTGAATGTGGAATGGATATGGGGGCGTGCTTTCCCCAATGATATGCACGCACTCATTATCAAAAAGATACCGGCAAAAGTCAACGGTTTGGAATAAGCGCCACATCTCCAACATACGCCGGGGACGTTTATTCCTGATCGGAGCCATCCAATTCACGGATAGAATCGACCCATGAACAGCACTGAAAAAAGAGAGCTTTATCGCGAAATCTTTGTTGAGCTGAAGGCGGTGGTGGAAGGTCTCGAAGATCCGATCGCAACCATGGCGTCCAGCGCGTGCGTGCTCCACGAGAGGATTCCTTATTCGAGCTGGACCGGTTTCTATCGTGTCGTGGCGCCGGGCCTGATGCGCGTCGGCCCTTATCAGGGACCCCTGGGCTGCCTGGAGATCTCGTTCGAACGCGGGGTCTGCGGAGCCGCCGCTCGCGAGAAGAAGACGCAGGTCGTGCCCGATGTGCACGCGTTTCCCGGTCACATCGCCTGTGATTCCGCGGCGCGATCGGAGATCGTGGTGCCGATTTACGATCCCGAAGGCCGTCTCGTGGCCGTGCTGGATCTCGACTCTCACGAGCCGGCCTCGTTCGACGAAGTGGATCGCGAAGAGTTGGAACGGATCGCGGAAGTGCTCCGTCCCTGCATGCGCGAGAGCTTCACGCCGCTGGGTCCTGAGCGCGCTCACTGAGCTATCGGGATCCTCTAACTGATCTTGTACTGTCGTATGAAGTAAGAGACGCCCTGCCGGGAGATGCCGAGATATCGAGCGATGCGCGCATGGTTGTTACCGCACTTTGCGATCGCATCCAGGATCCGGCCACGGCGGAAGGCTTCGAGCTGCTGGTGATAGGAGCCCTCCGGGGCTTCCTTCGCTTCAGGCAGCTCGAGATGTTCAGGTTCGATCACAGTATCGGCGGCATCGCCGGCCAGGGCCGCGGCAACGCTCAAGACGTTCTGAAGCTCCCGAACATTTCCGGGCCAGCCATACCCGAGGAGCAGCGCGCGGGCGGCGCGTGAGAGCCGGGGTGCCACCCCGCCACCCAGACGTGACAGAAGCCGATCGGCCAAGAGCAGCACGTCTTCTCCACGGTCGCGCAAAGGCGGCAGGAGCACGCTGCCGCCCCGGAGTCGATAGTAGAGGTCCTGGCGAAAGCTCTTATCCCCAACCATTCCTGATAGATCGCGGTGCGTGGCCGCGAGCACCCGAACGTTCACCTTTCGCGGCAGGGTCTCTCCCAGGGGGCGCACCTCACCTTCCTGAAGAAAGCGCAACAGCATGCCTTGTGCGGAGAGCGGTAGATCCCCGATCTCGTCCAGGAACACCGTACCGCCGTGAGCCATCTCGAACACACCCTGGCGGCTCTTGTCGGCGCCCGTGAACGCTCCCCGTGCGTGGCCGAAGAGATCGGAAAGGATCAACGTTTCGGACAGCGCGGCGCAGTTGACCGGTAGGAAAGGGGCTCGGGCGCGCGAGCTTCCGCGATGGATTCGGCGGGCAGCCAGCTCCTTGCCCGTGCCGCTCTCGCCCAGGATCAAAATCGGGATGTCTCCCGGAGCCAGGCGGGCAATCCTTTCCAAGGCCACCTGCAAGGAAGGGCTCTCCCCTACTATCTCCCCGCCCGGAACGAATACGCGCTCCGGCTCGGGCGGCGGCGGCATCTCGTCCCGGACTGAACGGTCCCGCGTCGCGAGAGCGATCAGGGCGCGGGCCTGGGCGTCGTCTCTCCGGGAGAGCTCGGCTTCGGAGAAGCCCATCTCCTCGAAGAGCGCGGACAGGGCTCCGTCGGTTTCGGCGGCTGTCGGCTGCTTTTCGAGATAGCTGGCGAGGGCCTGCCACGGACCCTGGTCCCGCGCCTCCAGCCGCCCGGCCGGAACCAGGGCTCCCAGGCGGCGGAATACGGCCGCAGCGGACCGCAGCCAGGGAGAAGGGGCGCATCCGGGAGCGGCCAGGTCGAGGTCGAAGACCAGGCGAGCGGCCCGATAGGGCTCCAGGTCCGACAGAGAGTCCAGGGGCAAGGGCTGGCAAGTCAGCGCTGCCCGCCACAAGGGCTCGAAGACTGTGCCCTCCGCCTCCCGCATTGCGCCCTCACGGTCTCCGGCTAGCGCTCGAACGGCGGGCCGCTCCTCGGGCTCCAGCTCTTCCAGGGTTCCGGGCGGGATGGCAGCCAGCTCGGCAGCGGCTTCCTCAGGCCGGCGCAGCCAGCCCAGGGCACGAGCCGCCAGGAGACGGGGGACTTCTTCGTCCAAGCCCAGGAGCAGGGCTTCGCGGCAGCGCTCCAGAGCGGCATCGGGCCTGCCCAGCACCAATTCGTAACGGGCGCGGAGCGCGGTGTCCTGGGCCAGGCCGCGGAGGTTGCCCCCTGCGCGGTTTTCGGCCGTCGTTCGCTCCAGGATCTCCCGCACGCCCACGAGACGGCCCCGGCGCAGCCGGATCTCCGCGAGATTGGGGAGGGCCAGGGTGATCTTCCGTGGCCCGTCGCAGGCTTCCAGAAGCCGCGTCACGTGGAGAAAGGCGCGCTCCGCTCCCGGGAGATCGCCCAGCTTCGCCCGTCCGAGCCCAAGGTCGTTCCACAGCCCGGCGGCCTCGTGGCGCGACAGCCCCCGCCGGCCCAGCCGGATCGCCCGGGACACGTGCGCCACGGCTTCGGCCCCCTGGTCGGGCTCGCGCTCCGCGCGCAGGCCACGGACGTGATGCCAGCGCCAGGCGAGCTCCGGCTCCTTCAGGGTGGCCCGGGCGGCGTCGAGCCAGCGGTCCATGCCGTCGAGGTCGCGCCGGTCCCAGGCCGCCGCGGCCGCTACCAGCCCGGCTCTCCCCTCGCGGCCCGCGATCCGTAGCGCTTTCCGGATCCAGGCCTCGGCACGCCGGGCCTCGCCGCCATTGGCGAGGACACGGGCGGCGATCTCGGCCAGCTCGATGGCCTGCTCCGGCGTCAGCGGGGTCTTCTCCAGCCGGCGGAGGGTCGCCCGAACGGCGCCGAGCTGTCCCAGGTGGAGCTGGCAGCGTGCCCGGACCGTCTCTGCCGCGGGCGAGCGCAGCCCTTCGAGCGCCTCCAGAGCGGCCTCGGTCCTGCCCTTTGCGGCCAGAACGCCGGCCAGCTCGACGGCATCAGCCGCTTCCTCACCGCTCCAGTCCGACCGCGCCTCCGGGCCAGCCAGTCGGTCCCGCAAAGCCGCGGCGCCCCGGCAGCGGGACAGGAGACGGAGACGGAATGCGCGAGGACCCGCCACCCAAGCGCGAAGATCAGCTTCGTCCCCCAATTCTCCGGCCAGCGAGGCGCGGGCCTCTCCAAACGCGGGCTCCCACAGAAAGTCGGCGTCTCCCAGGATCTGGTCCACGGCGTCGTCAGGGGAGAGAGGGGTCAGGTCCTGGAACCAGCGGTCCAGGAGCGATCGGGCCGCCCGCCGCGCCGCTCCCCGGCCTGCCAGCGCCGCGCTCCCCTCGTAGCGGAACAGGCGTCCGAGGAGATCACGGAGGACCTCCTGGGCGTGCCGGCCGGAGCGGCCGGGAGCCACGCCTTCCGGGAGAATCAGCCGGCCGTCCGGAGTCGACCGCGCGGCGGCCCAGTCGGGCACGGCCCAGCCGGCGCGTTCGAGCAGGGAGAGGAGGCCGGCCGCCTGCAGCAGCACGGCGATCCGCTGCTGGTCGGTGAGACGGGCGGCGGACACGGGGACCGCGCCGGGCCCGGGAAGCAGACACGGATGGAGAACACGGACGACCCGCGGGGCCGCGTCTTCGGCATGAGAAAGAGGCATGCGGCGCGCAGTGTACCGCAACCGGGGCACGCGAGGAGAAGACTTCTTGCGTTCTACCCGCTTTTAGATCCCGGTCCCGAGCATCCGCCCCAGATCCCGCCAGAACTCCGGGTAGGACTTGGCGACGACCTCGGGAGAAGTGACGACCACGCCAGGCCGGCGCAGTCCGGCCAGGGCGAGGCTCATGGCGATGCGGTGATCCCCGCGTGGATCGATCAGGACCTGGTCATCAGGGGGCGGGGTCGATCCCTGAGCCCAGACACCGGGGATGCGAAGACTGTCCAGTCCTTCGTCCACCTCGGCGCCGATCTTCCGCAGCTCGGTGGCCATCGCCTCCAGGCGGTCGCTCTCCTTGATGCGAAGATGGGCCACGTTGTAGATCCGGGTCTCGCCCTCGGCGAAGGGTCCCAGCGCGGCAAGGGTCGGAACCTGGTCCGGCATGGTGGAGAGATCCGCCTCCAGTCCCCGTAGTGCACCTCCTCCGCGGACCTCCAGCTCGTCTCCGCGCCAGTCGGCCTCCGCTCCCATCTTCAGGAGGAGGTCGAGGAAGCCACGGTCGCCCTGCCGGGAGTCCCGGACGAGCCCGTCCAAGATGACAGATCCGCCGGTGAGGGCCGCGGCCGCAGCCGGGTAGCAGGCCGCGGACCAGTCCCCCTCCACCCGGGCACGATCGGCGCGCAGGTCCGAGGGGATCACCCGCCACGTCTTGTCGTCCAGACGCTCGATCCGCCCGCCCGCGGCCTCGACAACTCCGAGGGTGACGTCCACGTAGGGTCCCGACGTAAGGGAGCTCACCTCGACGATCACCTCTCCAGGCGCCCGGAGCCCGGCCATGAGGATGGCCGAGAGGTACTGGCTCGACTCGCCCGCGTCCAGCAGAGTCGTGCCCGCCCCGAGGGTCCCGCCCTCGATGCGCAGCGGGACGAACCCCTCCGCGCCCAGGTACTCGATGCGGGCCCCGAGCAGGCGCAAGGCCTCGACCAGGGGCCGGACCGGCCGCTCGCGCAGACGCGGCACGCCGTCCAGCCGCCACTGCCCCGGGATGACCGCGAGAGTGGCCACCAGGAAGCGGAGCATGGTGCCGGCGTTGCCGCAGAAGATCTCCACCTCCCCCGTTGGCGAAGCGCCCGGGTCCAGGCGCACATCGTCGCCGGCCTGCTCGACCCGAAACCCACAGCGCCCGAGAGCGGCGAGAAACAGGCGGGTGTCCTCGGCGAGGAGCGGACGCTCCAGGACCATGGGCCGGCGCGACAGCAGGGCCAGGTTGAGCCAGCGGTGGCTCAGGCTCTTGGAGGAGGGGACCCGCAGCCGGCCGGAAACCCTGTAGCCGGCCGGAATTGCAATGGGATCACTGGACGTCGAAGGCGAGCCCGTCATAGCCGAACTCCATACCCGGCGGCAGCGGCACCGCGGGGTTTCCGTAGTCGATCTCGTGAGCGAGATGGGTGAAGATGGTCCGGGAGGCGCCGATCCGCCGCGATACCTCGACCGCCTCCTCGACCGAAAAGTGGGTCGAATGAGGCCGGTAGCGAAGGGCGTCCAGGATCAGGACATCGACCCCTTGCAGCAGTTCGAAGCTGTCGTCCGGGATGCGGTTGCAGTCGGTCACGTAGGCGAAGCGGCCGAGCCGGTAGCCGAAGACTTCCATATCCCCATGCCATACGGGGACGGGACCGATCTCCTGCCCAAGGAGACGGAAAGGTTCCCGTACCTCCAGCAGCTCGAGCTGCGGCTTGCCTCCACCTTCCTGTCCGTACTCGAACACATAAGAGAAGGTGCGGCGGATGGCCTGAAGCGTGAAGTCCGAGCCATAGCAGGGGATGGGCGCGCGCTGGCGGAAGTTGAAGATCCGCACGTCGTCGAGCCCGAAGATGTGGTCGGCGTGGGGGTGGGTGAAGAGGATGCCGTCCACCCGGGGAAGCCCGAACCGGAGCGCCTGCTCGCGCAGATCGACGGGAGTGTCCACCAGGACGATGCCGTGATCCATCTCCAGCTTGAGACCGGGCCGCGAGCGCCGGTTGCGGGGGTTGTCCGAGGTGCAGACCCCGCACGTGCACCCGATCACCGGTACCCCGGTGGACGTTCCGCTGCCGAGCATGGTGACGCGGATAGGCATGGCCGAGGGATCTTACTTCAGCCACTCCACCCGCCGGCTCCTGAACCAGGCATCCAGCAGGCGGACCTCCCCGCCCGCGACCTTCCACACATGCGGCTCGTGGAAGTGTCCCAGCAGCAGCACGTCGTGCCCTTCGGCCAGGCGGCGCTCCGCGTAGCGGCGGATCGCCTCCCCGGGGAGCCTCTTCTTGTGCTTGAAGTTGGTCTGCGACAGCCGCTGCTCGGTCGAGTGGACCATCCTGTGGGCCAGCGCGCGGGGGATGTTCGAGACCGCGAAGCGCACGGGAGGGCTCTTCGAGAGCTTCCGCCAGAAGAGGTACTGCCAGTCCCGCTCGTTGAGCCCGTCGCCGTGGACCGCCAGGTAGCGGGTGCCGTCCACCTCGAAAGCCACCTCCAGGACGACCTGGTCGAAGGCGTCCGCGTAGGGGCTGCCCTTCAGGAAGAAGTCGCGGTTCCCCTCCACGTAGTCGATGTGGAGTCCCTGCCTGCGGAGATCCCTCAGGACGGCCACGACGGCGGCGATGTCCGGCGTCTCGAAGCGGAGCGTGCCGATCCAGGCCTGGAAGATGTCGCCCATCAGGACCAGCCGGCGGCAGCCCTGCCCGGGCAACGCTTCGAGCTGCGCGATGAGCGGCCCGGCAGGACCGCCGGGACCGCTCAGATGGGAATCCGCGATGAGGGCGACAGCCATAGAAGATAGTTTTTCCCCCTCTCCCCCGGCCCGGGGAGAGGGCCGGGGAGAGGGGGAATGGGGTCAAACGATCGAGAGCTTCGGCTTCATCTCGCTCTGCCGGGCGACCTCCGCCACCACGGCTTCGGCCACATGGCGGAAGGCGTCGGCGTGCGGTCCCCTGGGCTCGGCCACCACGATCGGCTGGCCGGAGTCGCCGCCCAGCACGATCTTGGGGTCCAGCGGAATCGCACCCAGGAACGCCGTGTCCAGAAGATCGGCCGTGCGCTCTCCGCCGCCCTTCTTGAAGATGTCCGTCACCTCGCCGCAGTGCGGGCAGACGAACGAGGACATGTTCTCGATGATCCCGATCACCGGCACGTTCACCTTCTTGAACATGGCCAGACCCTTGCGGGCGTCGATCAGGGCCACGTCCTGAGGAGTGGTCACGATCACCGCGCCGGCCAGCGGCACCTTCTGGGTCACCGTGAGCTGGGCATCGCCCGTGCCCGGCGGCAGGTCCAGAATCAGGTAGTCCAGCTCCCGCCACTCCACGTCCCCGAGCATCTGCTCGATGGCGCGCATCACCATGGGGCCGCGCCAGATCACCGGCGTGTCCGCCTCCATGATGAAGCCCAGCGACATCACCTTGATGCCGTACTTCTCAAACGGGATGATGCGGTTGCCGTCCACCTTGGGCTTCTCCGTGATGCCGAACATCATGGGCACCGACGGGCCATAGATGTCGGCGTCCAGCAGCCCCACCCGGTAGCCGAGCTGGCCCAGCATGACGGCCAGGTTGGCCGCCACCGTGGACTTGCCCACGCCGCCCTTGCCGCTCGCCACCGCCACCACGTTGCGCACCTCGGGGATCAGCGACGTGTCCTGCGCGATGGCCTTCTGGGCCGACTCCTCGCGGGTCTGCGGCTTGACGACGCTCAGGTTGATCTGGACCTCATTGACCTCGGGGACGGTCCGCACGGCCTTCTCGGCCGCTTCCTGCACCTTCTCGGCGGCGGCGGGGTTGTGGGTGGACATCTGCATGTCCACGATCACCGAGCCCGCGCACGCCCTGACGCGGCTGACGAAGCCGAAGGAGACGATGTCCCGGCTCATCCCCGGGAACTTCACCTCCTTGAGGGCATCCCAGACCGCGGTTTCCAGATCGATTGCCATGACGAGAGCCTTTCCTTCATTCAGAATGCCCAGACTGCCCGGCACTGGCCGAGCCCCTTGAAAGTACCACAGCGGTTCTGTTTCAAGTCTCCGTGGACCCGCCGTGCTCCTCCGGCAGCTCGAGGCCGGCCAGGCCGGCCACGCGGCGCCGGACCTCGGCGATGAGCTCCCCCTTGCGCCGGATGCCGTAGTCCGCGGCCGACAGCGGCGCACCGTAGCAGACCTCCACCTTGCCCGGCCGGATGGCCCAGTTCCCCCGGTGCTGGACGGCCCGGGTGCCGCGGATGCCCACCGGCACGATCGGCAGGCCGGTCTTCATGGCCAGCAGGAAGCCGCCGCGCTCGAAGGGCAGCAGGGTGTCCGTCAGCGACCGGGCCCCTTCGGGAAAGAGGAGGACCGAGGTCCCCGCCCGCAGGCGGGTGATGGCAGAGGCGAAGCTCTGCCGGGCCGAGCTGCGGTCCCCGCGGTCGATCGGGATGAACCCTCCCGCCTTCAGGCCCCAGCCAAAGAAGGGGATGAGAAAGAGGCTCCGCTTGGCCATCATCCGGATCTGCCCCGGGCAGGTGGCGATCAGCAGCGGGATGTCGAACAGGCTCTGGTGGTTGCAGAGGAAGACGTAGCTCTTGCCCGGCTCCAGCGCGGGATCGTACGAGACCACGATGCGCACCATGCTCGCCTTGAGCAGGCAGCGGGACCAGATGCGGGCCACGCCGAAGGTCCAGTTTCCCCGCGGCGGCAGCACGCTCACCAGAATGGCGATGGTGGAGAGGATCAGGCTGCCGATCAGCAGGAAGAGGTTGCCGGTGAACGAGGCGAAGACCGTCCGCCACAGGGGACGGGCGGTCCGCATGCCTGGCGAGGGACCCGGCGAGGGAGAGGTGGTCGTGTCCATGGGCGGGCGCTATTGTAGCTTTCCGGAGGCCTTTCCCGTCCCCTGATAGAATCCTCCCCGATGAGCGTGACCACCGACTTCGCCCGCCGTTTCCGTTTTCTGGGCCTGCTCCGGGCCAGCCTGGTGCTGGGGGCGCTCTGGGACGCCACCTTCGCCGTGCTTCTGGCCTTCGCTCCCGAGTGGTCGGCCCGAACCTTG
>JANOCF010001169.1:0-1735 GCA_031412055.1 Holophagales bacterium
GGCCGCGTCATCGCGAGCGGCCGGCGCAAGCTGAGCTCGGTGCTGGGAGACGGCGTGCTGACGGGTTGCAACTGCGTGCTCCATCCCGGCGTGGTGGTGGGCCGGGAGACGCAGATCTACCCGGGAGTGCAGCTACGGGCCGGGGTCTACCCCGAGAAGAGCATCGTCAAGCTCCGGCAGGAGCTCGATATCGTTCCGATGAGGTAGGGGGAAGGGATCAAACCGATCAGACTCCCAGAGGACGGGGAAACGCCCGCGTCTGGTTCGTCTTGTCGATCACCGGGTAGGTGACGACCATGACCGTCCGGTCGTCGTCCGCCGGCGCGCCGCCGCTGAAGGCCTCGACGCTGGCGAAGATGGCGTCGGCCACCTCCTGTGAGGAGCGCCCCTGGTGCTCGCGGGCCACCCGGAGCATCCGCTCGACCCCATACTCCTCCTCGGGCTCCCCTTCCCCGTCCCTCCCCGTGGTCTCGCAGATCCCGTCCGTGTAGAAGACCAGCATGTCGCCCGGCTTCATGATCACGAAGCCGCGCTCGTAGCTCGCCTCGGGCAGCGGACCGAGCACCGGCCCACCCTCCTCCATGCTCCGCACCATGCCGTTGGCCGCGATGTGGTACGGCGGCGGATGCCCGGCGTTGACGTAGATGAACACGCCGTTCAGCTCCAGCTCGCCGTAGAACATCGATACGAAGCGGCTGGTCAAGGTGCTCTTGTGGATGATGCTGTTCATGCGCTCCACGGTGCGCACGATCTTGAAGTCGCGCGCCAGCCCCATGCGCAGGCCCATGTAGATGTCGCGCACCTGGAGGGCGGCCGGCAGGCCGTGACCCGAGACGTCGGCGATGGCCAGGCCGAGGATCTTCTCCGTCACCGGGATGAAGTCGAAGAAGTCGCCGCCCACCTCCTCCATCGGTTCGGAACGCCCGGCGAGGTCGAACTGACCGTAGGCCGGAGCGCGCCGGGGCAGGATGGACGACTGGATCTTCCGCGCCTGGGCGAAGATCCCCTCCATGCGCTCGCGGCGGATCTTCTGGTTGATGCTGTGGCGCAGGATGCCCAGAGAGAACAGGACGTCGTCGCCGTTGATCCCCGGGGAGTTGATCCCCTGGGAGACGTCGAAGGCCAGGATGTACTCCTCGTCTCCCACCTCGATGGCCGCGAACTGCTGCACGCCGATGAGCTGCTCGAAGCTCCGGTCGATGCGCGGGTCGTCCGCTTCCATGAACACCGCGCCCTGCTCCAGAACGATCTGGATCGGCCGGTAGGAGACGGGCACCTTGAGACCGCGGGGGACCTCCTTCTTGGCGTCGCCGACCACGTTCTGGAGGACATAGCTGTCGCCCCGGCGCTGGTACAGGCGGCCACCGTAGATCCCCAGCTCGTCGTGGAACTTGATGATGATGGTCTCCACGATCGTGTGGATCGTCGTGCCGACATCCTCGGCGCGATCCATCGCGGCCACCACCTGCTCCACCTTTTTCATCAACCCCCGGTAGTTCACCGGGCGGGCTTCCGTGATCAAGACGCGGTCTCCTCTAGAGCCTCACAAGCATAACAGGACATACCCTGAAGGATTGGGAGCGACAGAGATCAGCCGTTGTCGATCAGGGCCATGACGATCCGGTCCTGTGCCCCACGGCCGTCTCCGCCCACGCGGTTGAGCAGGATCGAGAACGCGTACGCCTTGCCCGAGACCGCCTTGGCATAGCCCGAGAGCGCGGTGACGCCGCTCAGC
>JANOCF010001170.1:0-2909 GCA_031412055.1 Holophagales bacterium
TCTCTGCAGCCGCGAGGGCTTGGGATCTCAGGACAACCTGGGGAGTCTGAGCAAAAGCAGCAGGCAGCAAGGTAACGGCGAAAAGAACTGCGCCACGAACGGCCTTGAACATCACGTCCCCTCCTTCCCCCTGAAGTGTAGCAATGGTTTGAAGAGGCATCAAGTCGTCACAGGTCAAGACCGAGGAACCGTGTTGGCGCCCCCTCCGGGGCTTCTCTGCCGCGCAGATCCTGGGAAGCTTCTGGTCTGGAAAAAGCGGAGGACGACCGGGTGCTACCATCCTCTATCCATGCGCCGACTCCTTGCACTCGTCCTGCCTCTCCTACTGACCGCCTGCGCCTCCTCGCGTCCCGCCGCCACCGGCTCGGCGTCCATGGTCCCGGACCTGGAGACCCGCGCCTTCCTTCTCTTCGTGGCCGACCGGCAGGCGTACGAGCCCATGATCGTCCAGCAGGCCATGTCTGGCGGTCCGGAGGTGCGTGAGGCGCTGGCCGTCGCCCTGGGTCGGATCCCCGATCCGCAGGCGCGATCTCCTCTCGTTGGCCTCCTTCTGGACGACGTGCCCGCCGTGCGCCGGGCCGCGGCCTTCGGCCTGGGCGAGCTGGAAGACCCCGAAGCGATTCCCGCCCTGATGGGCTCCGTGGGCGACGCCGACCGCGAAACGGGCATCCTGGCGGTCGAGGCGCTCGGCAAGCTCAAGGTGCCGGTCCTGGATGTGGCGCAGGCGCTCCTCGGTCTGCCCGAGCAGGAGCGGTGGGCTCGGCTGTTCCCGTCCCTCTTCCGGTTCAAGGAGCCCGCGACCGTGCGGCTGGCCGAGGGCGGGCTCGCGCTTCCGGATCCCGAGCTTCACGCCCGCGCTGCCTATGCCCTGGCCCGGGACCCGCTGCCGGAAGGGCTTCCCATCCTGCGCACCCTGCTGGCCGACCCGGATCCCCGGGTGCGCGCCTGGGCCGCGCGGGGTGTGGGCATCGTGGGGGAGCCTGCCGACGTCGCGGCTCTTCGTCCGCTCCTGGACGATCCGCAGCCCGGCCCGATCATCCACGGTCTGCGCTCGGCCGCGAGACTGATCGGCGGGGGCAAGCAGCCGGCTCCGGCCGATTGGCGCCCGAGGATGCGGGAGCTGCTGGACGATCCACGATCCGGCGTGCGCCTGACCGTTCTGGAAGCCGCCGCAGCCTGGCCGTTCCAGGACATCGCGGACCCGCTGACCCAGGCAGTGGCCGCGCGGGCGTCCGACGGCAGCGGTAGGGAAAGAGGCCTGGCCGTGCTCGCCCTGGCTGCCGGGAAGCATCCCCGTTCCCTGGATCTGGCCCTCGCCGCCCGGACCTCTGCCGAGGCGGACGTGCGGGCGCATGCCGCCCAGGCCGCCGGGAAGATCGGCCTCCCCGCGGCCACGGATCTCCTCGCCCAGTCGCTCGGCGATGCCGATCCCGGGGTGCGGTCTGCCGCGGCCGAGGTCTCCCTGGCGGTGGCCGAGACGGGGGAGGACAAGGGAGCGGCGGAGGCCCGCGACCTTCTCAAGGACGCGGACGCGGGCGTCCGGGCCGGCGTTCTGGGCTGGCTGGTCGAGCATCCGGTGCTCTCTCTCGACAATCTCCAGTCGGCGCTCGCCTCGGCTCTCCGCGCGGGAGTGGAGGAGGAGGCGCTGGCCGTGCTGGGCGCCCTGACCGCCCGCGCCAAGGCCGAGCCGCTGGAGCGCGGAGGCATCGTGCTTCTCCTGGAGAAGGCCGCGGCCGGCGAGGTGGGCGGTGGATACGTTCTGCGCCGCGAGTCCGGTGCGGCCCTGGGCGAGCTCGAGCGCCCGGTTCCGCCCCTCGAGCCGCTGGAGACCGGCAGGGCTCCCGGGCTTTACCGGGAGATCGTCCAGCGCACCTGGCAGCCGGTCACCGTCGAGATCCGGACGTCCCGGGGACCGATCCGGCTCCGCCTGGCGTGCCGGCAGGCGCCTCTCACCTGTCTCAACTTCCGTCAGCTCGCCAGTCAGGGGTTCTACGACGGCCTGATCTTCCACCGGGTCGTTCCGGACTTCGTGATCCAGGGAGGAGACCCGCGGGGGGACGGCTTCGGCGGTCCGGGGTACGACATCCGCGACGAGATCAACCCGCTGCGCTACCGCAGGGGTGTCGCGGGCATGGCCCTGGCGGGACCGGACACCGGAGGAAGCCAGTTTTTCATCACCCTGTCCGAGCAGCCCCACCTGGACGGCGGCTACACCGCGTTCGGAGAGGTCGTGGCCGGGGACGAGGTCCTCGACCGGATCGTGCCGGGGGACCGGATTGAAGGGATTGTCGAAGTGCAGTAGGCAACCCTTCCCCCTGCTACACTACTCGGCCATGAAGCTCCGGACTCTGCTCCCGATGCTCCCCCTGCTCTCGTTGATGGCCTGCGCATCCGTGCCGACCAGCCTCGCCACCATGAAGGATGTCCAACCGGGGACCGTCCCGCAGGAACCGGGGACCGTCCAGCAGGCCGAACAGGAAAAAGAGGAAGAGAGCGTCGTCGTGGGCGAGACGACCCGCGAGCAGATTCTGGCCGCCGTGCCGGACTGGGCCCAGGTCGAAGCGGAGGCCCGCCCGGATACGGCGGCGGCTCAGGCACTGGGCACGGTCGAGCCCGGGGCCGAGATCGACGTCTTCCTCGGCACCTGGTGCGGCGACAGCCGCCGCGAAGTGCCCCGCTTCTGGCGCGCCCTGGATCTGGCCGGCCCGGCCGTCCCCTTCGAGGTCCACTACATCGGTGTGGACGAGCAGAAGAAAGAGCCTTCCGCTCCGGTGACCAACAACGAGATCCTGTACGTGCCGACCTTCATCGTGCGCCGCAACGGCCAGGAGGTCGGGCGGATCGTCGAAGATGCGCCCGGCGGGATCGAGAAGGACCTCCTGTCGCTGCTCACCGGCCAGAGCAAGGGC
>JANOCF010001171.1:0-1656 GCA_031412055.1 Holophagales bacterium
GATGTTGGTGATCCCCTCCTGCGCGGTCGAAGCCTTCAGCCGCTCCAGCATCTGGGGCTGGATGTCGGTCGCGTAGACCTTGCCCGCCGGAGCCACGGCGCGGGCCATGCGCCGGGTGAAGAAGCCGGTGCCGGCGCCGAGATCGGCCACCAGGTCGCCGTCCTTCAGGTTCATGGCCTCGAGCACCACCTCCGGCTTCTCCAGATCTTCCCGGTGCTCGCGCTCCAGCCAGTCCGCCCCTTCCCAGCTCATCACCTCGGCCGGCTTGCGCGCCGGAGTCTCCTGGGGAGTCTGGCGGGGAGAGCAGGCCAGGACCAGGCTCAGGACAAGAAGAAGCAGGATGGAATGGGTGGCACGGTTCATGGGGAAAGCGTACTCCATGTCCGCCAGCGCGCGTGCTAGGCTTTCCCCTTGGACCTGAGCCCCGGCCTGAGCCCCGAAACCGCGGACGCCCTCGTCCGACTGACCCGGTTGCGTCCCGAGCTCCAGGAGGACCTCGCCGACGTCGTCCTGGGCAGCCTCATCCTGGCCATCGGCCTGGCGGTCTGCGGGCTGGCGACCTTCCGCGACCGCGGCGCCGCCCGCCTCCTGCTGTGGCTCGGCGTCTCCAACGGCCTCTACGGCCTGCGGCTCCTGATCGACACCGACATCCTCGGCTACCTGGCGGGCATCCCGTCGCTTCCCGCGGACTACCTGTACGCCGTCATCACCTACGTCCTGCCGCTGGGATTGATCCTCTTCGTGGAATCGATCCTGGGCCCGGGCTGGCGCTCCACGCTCCTCTGGGCGCGGTACATCCAGACCGCCTACGCCGTGGGCGCCATCCTGACCGACGCCATCCGCGGTCCCGAGACGGCCATGGGGATCAACAGCCTCGTCGTCCTGGTGGTGATCAGCCTCGTGCTCCTGAACGGCGCTCTCTACCTGCGGCGCAACCCCGGAATCCTGCGGCAGGCCGCCCGCACCCGGGAAGGCCGGGTCGTGATCGCCGCCGCGGTCTTGTGCCTGGCTCTGATCCTCAACGAGAACCTGATCGAAGCCGGGCTCCTCCCGTGGGGCTTCACCGCCGAATCGTTCGGGTTCCTGGCCCTGCTCCTCGCGCTCGCCTACGCCTTCGTCCATCGCATCTTCGCCAACGAGCGGCAGCTGGCCGCGGTGTCCCAGGAGCTGGAGACCGCCCGCCGCATCCAGGCCTCGATCCTGCCCCGGCAGATGCCCGGCTCCCAGGGTGTCGCCCTGGCCGCCCGCTACCTCCCGATGGCGAGCGTCGGCGGCGACTTCTACGACTTCCTCGTCGTGGACCAGGAGCGGCTGGGCATCCTGATCGCGGACGTCTCCGGCCACGGCGTGCCGGCCGCCCTGATCGCCTCCATGGTCAAGGTCGCCCTCGCGGCCCAGACCGGGCACGCGGAAGACCCCGCCGCGGTCCTCGCCGGCATGAACCAGGTCCTCTGCGGCAACCTGGAACGGGCCTTTGTGACCGCCGCATACGTCTTTCTGGATACCGAAACCGGCCGGGCCGTCTACGCCAGCGCCGGACATCCTCCGCTGCTGGTCTGGCGGCACGCGGAGGGCCGGACCGAGGAGATGCGCCAGGAGAGCCTCCCGCTGGGACGCTTCCGCCGCGCGGCCTACCAGGGCCGGGAGCTGATCGTC
>JANOCF010001172.1:0-3046 GCA_031412055.1 Holophagales bacterium
CCCGTTTCGGCCGGTCAACGTCGTCTTTTTTGCGATGAGAGGAGAACCCGGTATGCCCACGTCCACTGACAAGCCACCCTTCGGGGGCCACGAACCGCCGCCGCCGCCACCCGCCATGGTGCTAGCGGGAGTTGCTTTCGCGCTCGCCCTGGTCACCTTCGTGCTCCTGCTGCTCGACCGCTATGGCATCGCGACCATCTTCTCCGGCCTCACCTTCCTGGCCGCGGGCGCGACCTTCGTCGTGCTCATGCGGGCTTCGAAGTCGTCGGACAAACCGGGAGGCGGAACCCACGAGCCGCCGCCAAGGACTGCGCGCTGATCGACGGCGCCGCCTGATGCCCCAACCCCCCGGCGGTCCACCGTCCGGGGGGTTTCTCTATACTGAGGGGCCGAAAGGAGGCATGGATGAAGAAGATCACCGCAACACTCGCCGCTCTCGCCCTGATGTCGCTACCCCTGGCCGCCCATGAGGAAGAACCGGCCGGGAAGCACGATTCGCACGAGCCCGTCGTGCCCATCCTCAGCGTCCAGGGGACGGGCGAGTCGCGCGTCGCCCCCGACGAGGCCACGGTCCGGCTCGGCGTCCTCGCCCAGGCTCCGACCGCCCAGGCCGCCATGACCCAGGCCAACCTGGCCGCCAATGCCATCCTGGCTGCCGTCCGCAAGCTCGGGATCAAGGCCGAGGACATTCAGACCTCCGAGCTGAACCTCAACCCGGTCTACGCCAACGACCCGCAGCAGCAGCGCGGAGGCGAGCCGCGCATCTCGGGCTACCAGGCCACCAACGTGGTCTCGGTCCGCCTGACCGACCTGGAGCAGGTCGGCCCCGTGGTCGACGCCGGCCTGGAAGCCGGAGCCAACCGCCTGGACGGGGTGATGTTCGGCCTGCGCAACGACGCCGCGGCCCGCTCCGAAGCGCTGACCCGCGCCGCCGAAGCCGCCCGCGCCAAGGCCGAGACCCTCGCCCGTGCCCTGCGCGTCCGCCTGGCCGGGATCGTCGAGGTGGTCGAGGGCGGCGTGTCCACGTTCCAGCCCGTGTACCGGGGTGCTGCCCGCATGGCCATGGACTCGTCCATGTCCGCCGACACCCCCGTCTCCGCCGGCCAGGTGGGAGTCGACGCCAGCATCACCCTGCGCTACCAGATCGAGCCGTGCCCGGCTCAAGGGTGCCAGTGACCCAGGAAGAGGTAATCGAGCGTCTCGGACTGAAGCCGCATCCCGAAGGCGGCTTCTTCCGCGAGACGTTCCGCGACCCCGCTTCCTGCGGGCTTGGTAGCCGGGGCGCGAGCACGGCCATCTACTACCTGCTGCGCGAGGAGGACTCCTCGGCCTGGCACCGGGTGACCGACGCGGCCGAGGCCTGGCACCACTACGCGGGCGCTGCCCTGGAGCTTACGCTCTCGCCGGGCCAAGGGACGACCCAGGTGCGTATCGGTCGGGACCTCGCGGCCGGAGAAGAGCCCCAGGCCGTGGTTCCGGCCGGAGTCTGGCAGAAAGCCCGGCCGCTCGGCGGCTGGGTCCTCGTGGGCTGCACCGTGGCCCCGGCGTTCGAGTTCAAGAGCTTCGAGATGGCGCCGGAGGGCTGGGAGCCGGAATGAAGCTGAGAGCTCTCTTCCTCGCGCCCTTCCTCGCGGTCAACCTCGCCGCCTGCTCGCCGGGCGAGTCCGCTCCGCCGCCGCCGCCCGATCCGCTGCCGAAGCCGCTCGCCACCACCCCGACCCCGGGCGCCGCGGTCCGGCGGGAGAAGACCACGACCCTCACCTGCCTCCCCGAGCTGCCTCCGGGCGCCGAGGAGGCCCTGCTCGCCATCCGCAACGCCGCCGAAGCCGGCGATCTGCCGGCTCTGCGCCGCTGGCTCGCTCCCGAGCTCGGCAAGAGCTTCGACAGTCATCCCCAACTGCTGCGGCAGCTGGCCGCCATCCTGGACCAGGGATGCCTGGAGGACGAGACCGGACTGAAGGTCACCTGTCCGCCCGGCCCGCCCAAGCGGGCAGGAATCGCCCGCCTTCCTCAGGGATGGCGGCTAACCTTCTTCGTTGCAGGTGATTGAGCTAACATCCTTGTGATCCCTTAAGGAGGACCATGAGCCACGCCAGCTCCGCCGTCCCCGAGGACCTCAATCCGTTCCGCATCGCCCAGAGACAGTTCGACCAGGCCGCGCGCTACGTGCCGCTGCTCCGCAACGGCCTCACCGACTTTCTCAAGGCACCCTGCCGGGTGATCACCGTCCAGTTTCCGGTGGTGATGGACGACGGCTCGGTCCGTACCTTCACGGGTTACCGCGCGCTCCACAGCCGGGTGCGCGGACCGGGCAAGGGAGGCATCCGCTACCACCCCGACGTCACCGAGGACGAGGTCCGCGCCCTCGCTTCCTGGATGACCTGGAAGTGCGCGGTGGCCGACGTGCCCTTCGGCGGCGCCAAGGGAGGCATCATCTGCGATCCCAAGGTGCTGTCCGAGAACGAGTTACGGCGCCTCACCCGCCGCTTCATCGCCGAGCTGGGAGACACGATCGGCCCCCACACCGACATCCCGGCGCCGGACGTCAACACCGGCCCCAGCACCATGGCCTGGATCTACGACACCTACTCGATCATGCATCCCGGCAACAACAACCTGCCGGTGGTGACAGGCAAGCCGGTGGACATCGGCGGTTCGCTGGGCCGGCGCGAAGCCACCGCCCAAGGGGCACTCTTCGTCACCCAGCGCGCCCTGGCGCGCGGCCTGGTGCCCGGGCTCGACTCCCTCGACGGCGCCACCGTAGCCGTCCAGGGCTTCGGCAACGCCGGCGCCATCGCGGCCGAGCTGTTCGCGGCGGCCGGCGCGCGGGTGATCGCGGCCAGCGACTCCCGGGGCGGCATCGCGAAGGAAGACGGACTCGATCTCCCCAGCCTCCTGGAGCACAAGCAGAAGCACGGCTCCGTGTCCGGCTTCCCGGGAGCCCGGGAGATCGGCAACGAGGAAGGTTAGCCGCCATCCCTGAGGAAGGCGGGCGATTCCTGCCCGCTTGGGCGGGCCGGGCGGACAGGTGACCTTCAGTCCGGTC
>JANOCF010001173.1:0-5372 GCA_031412055.1 Holophagales bacterium
CGAGAGGCGGATGGCCGCCCTCTTGAGCGATCTCATGCTCAGGAGCGGCACGTCCGCGGCAGCAGTGGAGAGCCGGCTCGGCTGGGAGTCCGGACGTTTGAATGCCTTGCTGGGAGGGCAGAAGGGGCTCAGCTTCGAAGCCCTCCTGGAGATCCTGCCGGTGCTCGATTCCACGCCCGGCGACTTTTTCGCGCAGCTATGCTCGTTCACGCCCCGTGATGCGCGCGACGAGGAAGCCGTCGCGGTTCCAGGGTCCCAGAGGGTTCTGGATCGCCGGTTCGAGGAGAGCCGGCGTGTCGTGAAAGCCGCCATCGCCCGGCGGCTTGCCTGGAAGCACGAGCGGACCGCCACGATCTGAGATCGTGGCGGCCTGGCTCGGGCCGCCTGACCGCCTCCTAATCCTAAGACACCGCGCCCCGGCCGAGCTGCTCGATCTGCGAGCTGAGGAGCCGGATCAGCTCGAACGCCTGACGTCCGTTCTCCACAAGCTGCCGGAGCTGAAGCAGGGAGGCCAAGGCCTCGCGATCCACTCCGAGAGCGCGGAAGATCGGTACCGTCTCCGCCACCGTCTGCTCGAGCTTCGCCGCATCCCCCTGCCGCACGTAGACCGCCGCGAGGTCGAGCGAGACCAGCGCCACCTCGTACAGGAGCTCCCGTTTGCTGAAGCCCTCCCGGGCGTGGAGCAGGGCCGACTCCGCGGCCTGCTCGTGCCCGAGATCGCGCAGGAGCTGCCCTTCCTGCCAACTGGCGCGCAGCAGAATGAGAGGATCTCGGAACTCGTGGTAGAGATCCTGGG
Organism: Holophagales bacterium; assembly: GCA_031412055.1. Taxonomy (GTDB): domain Bacteria; phylum Acidobacteriota; class Thermoanaerobaculia; order Multivoradales; family UBA5704; genus DATMER01. The sequence goes on from JANOCF010001173.1 coordinate 797, forward strand.
CGTCGAAGTAGAGCGACAGCGCCTGCTCGGGCCGTTCCAGGTCGATATAGCAGCGCACCAGGTTGTGGCAGGCCGCGAGAAGCAGATGGGGATCCCCTTGGGAGTCGATCAGCGGGATCGCCCGGTTGAGGGTGCGCACCGCCTCCTCCGGCTCGCCGGAGTAGAGGGAGGCCAACGCCCTCTGCACCATCACGCTGGCGAGCGAGTTGTTCTGGCCGATCTCGCGATAGATCCGTCCCGCCTCGTCGGCGAGCTGGATCGCCTCCTGGAACCGCCGCTGGAAGATGCGCAGCGAAACCATCTGGGCAAAGAGGCGCGCCCGCAGGGGAGGATCTCCGGTCCCCTCCTCGCAGTAGCGCTGCGCCCGGCTGAAGGCCGCCTCGGCCTCCCGGATCCTGCCCCCGACGCGCAGGGAGTTGCCGTACTGTCTCCATCCCTGGGCTTTGAGGTCGGCGAGCCTCTCCGGGCTGCCGGCCTCGTCCACTGAGCAGGCCTCGGCGGCGAGACAGGACAGGTGAGCCAGGTGAAGGATCTTGTCCGGGTCCTGGTACCGGGCAGCCCGGCTGCCGTCGACAAGCTGCTGGATGAGCTCGGGATTGGCGAAGCGCCGGTCGGAGCCCACCCGCCGAATCTGCTGATCGGGGGTAAGGGACGAGATCTCGTCCCACAGGGCTTCGGCGGAGACTTCGGCGGGGCGGCCCGTCGCGAAGAACGCGGCCAGGGAGCGCTCGGCGCCTGCGAAGGCCGGGCTGTAGTCGTAGCCCGCGCTCTCCTCCCGCTCCTCCGGACGTCCGGCGCGAAGGTACAGCAGGCGCTCCAGCCGCTTCCCGCCCCAGCCCATGACGTCGAGCTGCTCCCGGCAGGGATGGCACCCGGCCAGCAGGTGGCGGACAATCCGCGCATGGGAGACGACCCGGTCGGGCCGGGCAGCATTCCGCAGAAAGCCCTCGAACTCATCGAGAGTCGGATGATGGTCGGACATCTTGAAACCCTCCAAATGACGAACAGCAACTAGGACGGCCGGGGGGCGAAGCTCAGCCGAGCGCCTCCTGCCGTTCTGAGCCGGCGAGGAAGACCCGACAGGGGGCCCGGCGGCCAGCCTGTGGATCCGGACTCAAAGCAATCGCTTTGCCCTACCATCTAAAAGTGCAGCTTTCACTTGAAACCGGGACAGGTTAGACGGCGGCCGCAGCCGCCGTCGTGTCTGCCCGTTACGGAAGAGCCTGTCGGGGTGGGAGCTGCTCGAGCCGGGAGTTGAGGAATCGGATCAGCTCGAGAGCCTGGCGGCTCTGCTGCGACAACTGCTGGAGCTGGAGCAGGGAGGCCAGAGCTTCGCGGTCCACTCCCAGCGAGCGGAAGATCGGCACGGTCTCCGCCACGGTCTGCTTGAGCTCCTCCTCGGACCGGAGCTTGACGTAGACGGCGGCCAGGTCGAGGGAGGTGAGCGCCACCTCGTACAGGAGCTCTCTGTCCACGAACCCTTGACGGGTCTGGAGCAGGATCTCCTTGGCAGCCTGCAGGTGCCCGAGGTCGCGCAGGATCTGACCCTCCTGCCAGGCGACCCGCAGGCGGATGAGCGGATCGTCGAACTTCTTGTAGAGCGTCCGGGCCTCGGAGTAGATCGAGAGCGCCTGCTCGGGCCTGCCGAGATCGGTATAGCAGCGGATCAGGTTGTGGCAGGCCGCCAGCAGCAGGTGGAGGTCCACGTCGGGATCGATGAGGGGGATTGCCTCGTTGAGGACATGGACGGCCTCCTCGGCATGCCCAGCATAGAGACAGGCGATCGCCTTCTGCACCATGGCGCTGGCGAGCGAGTGAGTCTCGTCCAGTTCCTCATAGATCTGCCCGGCCTCTTCGTAAAGCTTGATCGCCTGCTCGAACTGCCGCTGGAAGTAGCGCAACGAAGCCGCTTGCACGCAGAGCTTGGCTCGCAGCATCGGGTCCCGGGTTCCCGCATCCAGGTGGCGGTGGGCTGTCGCGAACGCCTCCTCGGACTCGCGTAGATGTCCGCGCACCCGGAGGGCGTTGGCGTACTGGCGCCACGCCTGAGCCCGAAGGTCCTCCAGCTTGGGACCGCTTCCTGCCGACTCGGAGTCGCAGGCCTCCGCCGCCAGTCGGGCCAGATTCGTGAGGTGGAGCATCCGGGCAGCGTCCTGATACCGGATCGCATGGCTGGCATCGATCAGGTGCTTGACCAGGGACGGGTGAGCATAGCGGCTCTCCTCGGCCACCTGGCGGATCTGTTGCTCGGCAGGCTGAGAGCTCAACTCCGCGAGGAGCGTCTCGGGAGCCATCCTGGAGGGGCGTCCCTGGGCCAGAAAAGCGTCCAGCGATCGCTCCGCCCCGGCAAAGGCTCCGCTGTAGTCGCTCCCTCTGGTTTTCTCCGCTGCGGTCGTCAGGTTCTCCCGGCAGGGAGGGCAGCCGGCCAACAGGTGGCGCACCAGCAGCGAGTTGCGTCCGGCAGTGCCTGGCGCAACGGCCTTGCGAAGGAAACCTTCAAAGTCCTCGGCTCGCGCATGGTCTTCCAACATGGTTCCCCCTCCTGGGGAAGCGGGCTGCTCAGGGAAAGGCGCTTCGTGACTACAACAATCCAAGTGTGGGGTCGGGGCAAAACCGTGACAGTGGGCGGGGAGCTCGGAGGAGGAGACAGGGGGCTGATGTCAGCCCCCCGGTGCTGGCCTAGTCCCGGGGACACGGCCTGGGCCGGCCCTCGGGATCGATGCACGATCCGGAGTTCAGACTGCCATAGCCGTCCTTGTCGCTGACCAGAACCACCCCACTGGCGGCGGTCGTCTGCTTTTGCGCGGCGGGCTCCTCACCGAACAGGGCCTGGCCGAGCCAGGAGAGAGCCGCGTCGACCCAGCCCGACCCGGCGCTCAGGGACGGACCGGCGAGATCGAACGAGCGGGCCTGGGCTGCGGGAACCGTGAGCAGGACAAGCGTGAGGACGACGACGGCGACGGTGGCGAAGCGAGACATTGACTGAAACATAAGATATCCCTCCTGGAAAAAGCAGACGCCGGGCCTCGGAAAAGGCCGGGTCACCTGCTGCGTGAACCGGATCAAAACTCTAAAGGGTCCGTTTTCTGTTGTTAAAGTGTGGCGCTCTCGATAAACCGGGACACTTGAATTGCGGCGCACGTGGGATTGTAAGGCAGACAGAGGAGATCTGAGCAGCAAGCACAAAAAAAGCGCCGGCGGAGTGCGCCGGCGCAGCCTATCGTAAAAAAGAAATGCTTACTTTTTAGCGTTTCGAGCCAGTGGAGCCAGCCGGCTGTTGAGAAGCCGGATCAGCTCCAGAGCCTGCTGCTCCTGGCCTGCAGCCTGCTGGAGCTGAAGGAGAGCGGCCAGAGCCTCGTGTCCCACGCGCAGGGCGCGGAAGATCGGGAGTGCCTCGGCGACCGTCTGCTTCAACTCTTCAACCCTGCCCAATTTCACATAGACCCAGGCGAGATCGAGGGATACCAGAGCCGCCTCATGGGCCAGGTTCCGCTCCATGAATCCCTTGCGGGCCTGGAGCAAGGCTGACTCGGCGGCCTGCACATGACCGAGGTCGCGCAGGAGCTGTCCCTCCTGCCAGCCAACACGCAGGAGGATGAGATCGTCGTCGAATTCTTTATAAAGATCGCGAGCCTCAAAGTACAACGACAGCGCCTGATCAGGCTTGTCGACCGCAATGTAGCTGAGCACCATGTTGTGGCAGGCCGCCAGAAGCAGGTGCGGATTCTTTTCGGGATCGATCAACGGAATCGCCCGACTCAGAACAGTGATGGCCTCATCCACTTCGCCCGCGTACTGGCAGGCGATCGCTTTGTGCACGAGAGAGCTTGCGAAGTTATGCATCTGTCCGATCTCCCGGTAGATGTCCGCTGCCTCTTCTGCCAGATCGATAGCCTCCGGATAGCGCCCCTGGAAGGTGCGAAGAGAGGCTTTTTGCTCGAGCAATCTTGCCCGCAGAGGGGGATCTCCGGTACCGCCTTTGAAATGGTTCTGTGCCGTCGCGATTGCTGTCTCAGCTTCGGGCAATCGACCACAGACGCGCAGGGAGTTGGCCAGGTGCCCCCAGGCGCGGCCTCGCAGGTCCGCGAGTCTTGGTGCGCTCCCTGCCACCTCGACCGTGCAGGCCTCGGTGGTGAGCTGAGCCAGTTCGGCCAGGCGCAGCATCTCTCTCGTGTTTTTGTAGCGCATGGCATGGCTGCTCTCGATCAAGATTTCGACCATGCCCGTGCTCGCAAATCGAGTGTCGGAGTTTACCAGTTGAAGCTGTACGTCCTCAGAATTTGCTCTCAACAAGGCCAGCAGAATCTCCGGGGCGAATTCCGGAGCCCTCCCTGCGGCGAAGAAGTCGGAGAGAGCCTGCTCCGCCTTTCCAAAGGCGACACTATAGTTGTACCCGTTGGGTGAAAGCTGCGCGCGCGACCGTTCCTGACAGGTAGAGCACTCACTCAGAAGATGGCGCACCGCCCGAGAGTTCCGGGGGGGGCTTCCTGGTGAGGTCCCTTGCAGGAACTCCTTGAGTTCGGCATCTGTGGGATGCTCAGTTGAACTGATCCCTCCCAGAGCTGAGTCCACGTCC
>JANOCF010001174.1:0-3199 GCA_031412055.1 Holophagales bacterium
CCGGGAGCGGAGGCGGAGCCCAGGCGCGGCCGGACTTTCGCATGCTGAGCTCCACCGCGTCCACCGGAGAGACCGCTGCCGACGAGTCGTTGCGCCTGCTGACCACAGGCCCCGGCGGCCTTGCGGTGTTTAACCTGGAGGGGATCGATCGCCTGGCCGAGCGCATGGATGAGGATCTGAAGCGCCGCTACTCGCTGGCCTATTCATCTCCACACTCGGGCGACGCTGGCGACGGCGCCTGGCACTCGGTCGAAGTACGGACGCAGCGGTCTGGGGTTCGCCTCCGTTCCTCGACCGGATACCTTGCCAAGAGCCCGGACCAGCGGACGCAGGAGCGCGCCGCCGCCGCCCTGCTGCTCGACGTGGCCGAAAACCCCCTGGATCTCGTGGTGAAGCTGGCCGAGCCGACACGTGACCGGGATGGCGCTTACACCGTGCCGGTGACGATCAAGATCCCGCTCGCCCGGCTCATGCTCCTGCCCCACGGCGGAGAGCACCAGGGAAAGCTCGCCATCTTCCTGGTGACCCGCGACGGCGAAGGGAACCTCTCACCCACCCACAAGCTGGAAGCTCCCATCCGCATCCCCAACGCCCAGATGGTCACGGCCATGGGGCAGACGGGCTCGTACGCGACGAGCTTCCGGGCGCGAGCCGGGGAGCACCGGCTCGCCGTGGCGGTTCGCGATGATGTGGCAGGGGTGGAGTCGGCGGTGGGGGTGGAGGTGAAGGTGGCTGGGGAGACCACGGTGGCGAAAAAGAGAGGGCGAAGGGGGAAAGGCGGTGAGTAGAAGACCCCTCCCCTACCCTCCCCTGCGCTCGCGCGCAGGAGAGGGCGCCGCCGCCCATCCCCTTGCTGCCGATGAACGAGCTGTGTGGTGGCTCCCTCTCCCGCAAAGCGGGGGAGGGCAGGGGAGGGGGTTCTTTCTTGCCCTTATTCTTCTCTTCTCTACCCTCGCCCAGGCCCAGACCCCCGACCACCTCGCCTTCGCTCTCGAGACCCGGCCGCTTCGCGGCCTCCAAGGCCCCATCGCCACCCTTCTGACGACCGGCAAGGAAGGCGGCGGCCTTCCCATGGCCGCGCTGGCGGTGCCGGCCGGCGAGCGGGGGCCGGACGGCCGTTTCGCGGTCCCCCTTCTCGTCGAAATCGAGGGCAGCGGGCTGCTGGCGGACCGGCGCGGTGACGTGCAGCGGATCGAGATCTACGCCTATGCGATGGGCGCGGACGGCTCGGTGCACGACTTCCTGGCCCAGGGTCTGCGCCTCGACCTGGCACAGATCGGGGAGGCGGTGCTCGCCGGCGGCCTCAAGTTCGTGGGCACGGTCTCCATGCCCCCGGGCGCGGGCTCGCTCCGGGTGCTGGCGGTCGATCCGGACACGCTGCGCTACAGCCTGCGCGTCCTCCCCCTGACCGTGCCGTCGGCCGAGAGCGGACCGTTCCTCCTCCAACCACTGTTCAGCGACCCGCGCGGACACTGGGTCCTGGCACGGCAGGCTGGCGCGAGCCTTGCCCTCTCCCCTCTGCTGGTCGATGAAGGCTGGGGCCTCCCTTCCTCGCTGCCGCTCCTCGCGGGTGGGCGCACCCGCCGGGTTGCGGTCCTCGGCCGCAATCTCCCCGCCGAACCCGCCGTCGCCTTGGAAATCCGCACCGAGCTCGGCCAGAAAGTGCAGGAGATCCCGGGCCGTGTGGCCGAGCGCTCCCGTACCTCCGGCCCCGCGCCCGAGCGGCTGGCGTGCGACTTCGACCTGCCCAAGCTGGAAACCGGGCGCTATCGCGCCGTCCTCACCGTGACCGGCGGCGGAGCCCGCCTGGAGACCCCCGAGCTGACCGTCCTCTACTTGGGCGAGAACCCGCTCGACAAGGAGCTGGTCTGGGCGCAGCTCCGGCGCCTGGGAGGCGAAGCGGCCCCGGCTCCGGCGCCGCAGGTCCCGATCGCCGAGGCTCCCAAGGGCCGCAAGCGCAACGCGGAGCTGGAACGGATCGCCCGGCAGGGGTACGAGGACGCCCTCCGCACCCTCGGCTCAGGCTCGCCCCTGGACCAGGTCGTCGCCCGGCTCGCCGAAGTCGAGACCAGCATCTATCGCCAGGGGTCGTCCGTGGCGGCGGACGATCTCCGGCAGGTCGAGCTGGAGACGGCCGAGCGCCTGGCGAGATCGGACCCGGAGATCCTGCTCCCGCTCGCGGTGCTCCACGCCGAGCTCTACCGCAGCCTCCGCGAGCGCAAAGAGTACTTCCTGGCCGAGAACGCCCGCCGCACCTCCGCCGACCTGACAGACGCCTACGCGAAAAAGGGCGGTTCGGAAGCCGTCGCCTCCCAGGCCCTGCTCAGCCTTGCGGCCGACCTGCTGGCGTCCGGAGTCCAGGGCGCCAGCCGCGAGCTCCTCGACCGGGCGCTGGCCCTGGACGGACGCAACGAGGCCGTGGGCCTCTTCCTTGCCGCGAGCCACGAGCGCGACGGCGACTACGGGCGCACCGTGGAAGTCCTGCAGCAGGCCGTGCAGGCCCATCCCGCCAGCGGCGAGGCGCGGCTGCGGCTCGCGGTCAATCTCGATCGGGTCGGCCGGAGCGCCGAGGGGCAGGAGATCCTACGGCGGCTGATCGCCGAAACCGGCCCCGAGTGGATCCGCACCGTCGCCTGGCAGGAGCTGGTGCGCCTCCATCTCCGCCAGGACCGCCCGAAGGACGCCCTCGCCCTGTTGCGCCAGGCCGTCGCCCGCCTTCCCGGGCAGCCGCAGCTCGCGGTGCAGCTCGCCTTTCTGCTCGACCGCCAGGGCTCGGCCGCCGAAGCGCAGGCGATCCTCGACCGCGTCCGACCGCGGGCGAACCGGACCGCCGCGGGCTCGCCCCGCCACCTCTACGGCCAGTGGCCGGTCGGGATCCTGGAGGAGGCTCGCCGCTCCCTGACGCAACAGTCGCTCCTCCGCCTCGCCGCTCTGTCCCGCGCCCTGGAAGCTGGTCCCGCCAAAGGGGGACTCTGATGCTTTCCGCGCTCCTGCTCGCGGCTCTCCTGCAGGAGGCGCCGCCCGGCTTCGCGCACCCTCCCCCGCCCGAGTCCGAAATCCGGGTGGACGAGGTCATCGACGTGGAGCTGCAGCAGCTCTACGTGACGGTCACCCGCCCGTCCGGCGACCCGATCCTCGGCCTGACCGCGGCCGACTTCGAGGTGCGGGACGACGGCGAGCCCCAGACCCTCTCGACCTT
>JANOCF010001175.1:0-2651 GCA_031412055.1 Holophagales bacterium
CGCAGCAGCCTGCGCCAGGCGCTCTACAACCTCCGCGGCACGCTGGCGCCCAGCCCGCCCGAGCCCGGCTGGCAGCCGGTCACGGCCAACCATCAGGCCGTCACCTTCGACCGCGAGGCCGACGTCTGGATTGACGCCGAGGCGTTCGACGACGCCTTGCGCCGCGGCCTGGGCGAGCGCGGGGCCGCGCCCACGGTCCTGGCCCAGGCGATCCAGCTCTACCGCGGCGACTTCCTGAGCGGCAGCCCGCTGCGCGGCAGCGCCGAGTTCGAGGACTGGGTGGAGGAGCAGCAGGAGCGGCTGCGCGAAGGGGCCGTCCAGGCCTTGCGCGCCCTGATCGCCCACCACCGCGACCGGGGGGCGTACCGCCTGGCGATCCAGCACGCGCAGCGCCTGCTGGGGATCGATCCGCTGGCCGAGGAGGCGCACCGGCAGCTGATGAGCCTCTACAGCCACTCCGGGCGCCGCGGCCGGGCGCTCTCCCAGTACGAGGACCTCCGCCACCTGCTCGACAAGGAGCTCGGGGTGCAGCCCGCGGAGGAGACCCACGCCCTCTACCGGTCGATCCTCCACGAGGAGCAGGGAGCGGGCGACCGCGGCGAGGAGATGGATCGGATCGGCCCGATGATCCCCCTGGCCGGGCGCGACCGCGAGCTCGTGGCTCTCCGGCGGATCTGGGGCGCGGTCCAGAAAGGCCGCGGGGCGTTCACCCTGCTGGAGGGGGAGTCCGGCGTGGGCAAGACGCGCCTGGCCAAGACCTTCCTCAAGGAAGCGGAAAAGGTCGCGGCCGCCGTGCTGGTGGCGCGCTGCCAGGGGTTCGAGCCCGAGGTCCCCTTCCAGCCGATCCGGGACGCGCTGCGCAACGGCGTGGGCGAGATCGACGCCGCGCGGCTGGCGCTGGCAGGCGCTCCGCCTGAAATGGTGGCGGAGATCGCCCGGCTGCTGCCCGAGCTGAGCCGGCCGGACCATCCGCCGGTGCCGGCCGGCGATCCCGCGGGCCGGGACCGGCTGGCGGAGGCGGTCTGGCAGATCCTGCGCCGGCTGACGGCGCCGGCCGGCCGCCGGTCTGTCCGGCCAGCCCGGCCTGTCATCCTGCTGCTGGACGATCTCCACCTTGCCGACCGGCCTACCCTGGGCATGCTCGAGCGGCTGGTGCCCAAGCTCTCCTCCGCGCCGGTCTGGATCCTGGCCACGGCCGCCACCGGCTGGCGGGCGGAGGCGGTCGATCCGCTCGCCGGGCTGCGGCCCCAGGCGCATAAGGGCCGCGACGGCCGCGATGGCCGCGAGGCGGTCACCGAGATTTTCCTCGACCGCCTGGACGATGGAGCGGTCAAGCAGATCGCGCGCAAGCTGGTGGGCGATCGCGAGGCGGCCGACCTCGCCGGGTTGTACCGGCGCTACACGGACGGCCTTCCGCTCGCCATGGTCGAGTTGACCAACCTGCTGGCGGACGAGGGCGCCCTGACGCGGGCGCCCCACGGCGGCTGGACGGCCACCTCCCCGCTCGACCGGGTCCGCCTGCCGGAGAAGGCGACGCTTCAGGAGATCATCCTGCGCCGCGTCAGCCATCTCCCGACCTCGACGCGCCGGCTGCTCGTCCTGGCGTCGGTCCTGGGTCCCGGGTTCGACGCCGCTCTGCTGCGCGAGGTGGAGCGCGAGCACATGACGGTGGTGGAGGTCGCCCTGGAGGTCCTGCTCGACCGCTGGGTGATCCGGCACTCCGTAGGGCAGTGGTTCGCCAGTCGGCGCGAGCGCGACATCGTGCTGTGGGCCAACGGCGCCCGGCGGGGCAACTTCGAGTTCTCGCATGAGATCGTGCGCCGCACCCTCTACGACTCCTTGAGCCGCACGCGCCGCCGGGTCCTGCACCGCCAGGTGGCGGAGGCCCTGGAGCAGCGGGCGGGGGACGACCGGGAGTCCTGCTGCGAGCTGCTGGCCTACCACTACTCCCGGGCCGGAGCCTGGGACCGCGCGGTCGTCTATCTCAAGATGGCGGCCGAGCGGGCCTTCCGGCTGTCCATGGAGGTGGTCCCGCTGGACCGGCTCGACTTCGATGAACCGGCCGAGAGCCGGCGCCTCCGTCCCTCCCGCCGTCCCTCCTGACACTCTCCGCTCCCGGGATTTACACATTCCGCCCGCGGGTGGAGACGCTGCACCCGCCGGCGTGGAGGCTGCCGGCGTCCCAGGGGCGGTTTGACCGGCCTTATGTGGCCGAAGACGCACAGATCGTGGCTCACCGCTGGAGATCTCCCCCCCTTCCAAGGAGCCAGGCCCTGCAGCCCGGAAGGCTCGATCTCTTTGCCCGACTCGTCCTGCGCATTCCTCTGTCAGCTCTCCTGCCCCGCCGGCTTCCAAGCGTCTCGACAGGCTGGTCTCCGCGATTCTGGATTGTTAAATCTTCCAAGACAGGATCGATCATTGAGAGTGCTCACAGAACGAGCGAATCGTTGACAATTGTCTGAGCACCCCGATGCGGTTGCCGCATAACTCTCTGATTCTCCTTGCTTTCCCAATCTTTGCTGATACAGTCCGCGCCTCCCCGGTCGGCACTGAACGACCATCAGAAACTCGGCATCTGGAGGTCGCGTTGGAAAAACGTCTCGCAAAAAAGGTTGACATTGTCACTTCTCCCCTGCTAAGGTCCCGCTATC
>JANOCF010001176.1:0-4578 GCA_031412055.1 Holophagales bacterium
GTACGACGAGGGAGACCTCGAACGGGACATCCTGGAGTTCGCGCGGAGCGAAGTGGCTTACGAGGATCCTCTGCAGGCCCGGCGTCTGCCCACCGAGGATCCTTATGGCATAGGAGCCCTGTTTGCCCATCCCGTGGAACGAGGATGACCCGCGCGACGCGGCCATCCTCGTCCAGAACCTAGCCCGGATCCTTCGACAACTCGCCCGGGACGCCCCGCTCCGGTGGGAGCCGACGGTGGCGCTCGCCCAGGACTGGCACCGCCGGATCTACGAGGGCGTGCGGCTGCCTGTTGCCTACTATGCGGGTGAGATTCGGGACAGCGACCCTAGATTTCCTGAGCTTTACGGTTACGAGGTGATGATCGGTCCCAACCTGGGCGCCGCCTCGCGCCTCGTTCCCGGGCAGGTCGCCGATCTGGAGGTGGCCTTGCAGAGAGCGGTCACCGTGCTCGACCCTGTGATCCCCGTGGGAGAGCGATCTGCCGGCGCGGACCAGTTCCGTGCAGTGCTGACTCTGTGTGCCTATGCGCACGGCGAATGGATCCGCATCCATCCCTTCGCCAACGGCAACGGACGCACGGCGCGCTTGTGGGCGAACTGGTGCGCTCTCCGCTACGGTCTGCCTCCGTTCATTCGACTGAAGCCCCGGCCGGAGGGGAACCTTTATGCGTCCGCGGCAGCAGGCTCCATGGTCGGCGACCACCAAGCCATGGTTGCTGTCTTCACGGACATGCTCGACAGGCACCTCAACGCGTCTGGTTCTAGCTAGCTAGGTAGGCCTCTTCTTGTTCTTATCCTTTCCGACGCCCGGGACGCTTTGGAGTTCGCGCCAGACTTCGTCCTCCACCGGCGTTCGTAGGCGCGGCGGGTCGATCCCGAAGACCCCTTCCACCTTCCTTTCGTTGCCATCCGCGAAGAGGCCGTCGGCGGCTTTCGGGTCCACCGGGAGGACCCTCGCCGCAGCCGGGCGGTCTCCCACGACCAGGGCGTAGCGAAAGCGACGCGGCTGGGCGTCCATCCAGGACCTCCGGCCGGTCAGGGCCAGGACCGCTCCCGCCGGCCGCTGAACCAGCGGGTCGGGCGGCTCGCTGCCGGTGTAGAGGAGCGCCTTCCGCAGCCCGTCCCCGGCCTGCATCTGGAGGTTCAGGTAGCCCGTGACCTCGCGGCCGAAATCGAACAGGGCCAGGTGGCGGGCGGAGGTGGCGGGCAGACCCGGAATGCGCGGAGCGGGAACCCGCGTGGCCGCGAGCGGCTGGTCCCGGATCAGCTCCAGGAGCCTGGGACGCAACGCCCCGACGGTCGGCTCGCCCCAGCGCCCCGTGGGCGGCAGTCCCCAGCGGAATGCCGGCTCGGTCTCCAGCCCGCTTCCGGGCCCGAGCGGCAGCCAGCCCCGGACGAGGCCGATGTGGTGACGCTTCACGATCCGCCACTCGCCGTCGCTGCGGACCAGGGTCTTTCCTTCAGGGTCTTGAATCACGGCCAGGAGCCCGCCGGCTCCGCGGTCGCTCCGCAGCTCCACGAGAACCCGGTTCCCTCCGGACAGGAGGAGGTCCCCCACTTCGTAGACGTCGAGCCTGGCTTCCGGAGCTCCCGTTGGATACCGGCCGGCGCCGACCCGCTTGCCGTTCAGGGTGAGGATGTACTCCGGGTCGGCGAGGATCATCAGCCGCGCCTTGGCCGGTGGCGCATCCAGATTGAAGTCGCGGACGGCGTAGAAGGCGGACGGGGTGCGGTCGGTCCGGCTCCGTTCCACCCAGATCCACTCCGCTCCGCCCGTGGGCAGGGTCAGCCGCGCCATCACGGCCGATACGGCACGGCTCGCGAGAGCCAGCAGCCCCATGGCGAGCACCAGCAGGAGCGATATCCTGAGCCAGTAGCGCAAGGAGGGAGACGGACTGGGAGAAGGCGTCACGGGCGGAATCTATCTCACCAAAGATGTACGTTGCCGGGGAGAAAGATGTTTGGCTGGGGCTCACTAGTTCACGTAGCCCAGGGCCTTGAGCCGCTCCTGGGTCTCCTTGTCGACCGGCTGCTCGTTCGGCCCCTTCCCTTCCTCGCGGTTCTTCTTCACCCAGGCGAGCAGCCGCGAGCGGAGCCAGGCGGCTTCGAAGCTCTCGTCGCCCGCAAGGTTGGTCTGCTCGCGGGGATCCTTCTCCAGGTCGAAGAGGTACTCAGGCTCGCGCGAGCGGCCCAGCGCATCCCCCTGGCCCCACTGCGCGCCCGTCCGCGGCGCCCAGACCACCTTCCAGCGCCCATGGAGGGCAGAGAAGATCCCACCCTTGACGCTGGCGGCGGCGGCCATGTGGATGTAGTCGCCCGTTTCACCTTGAGCCACGCGCAGGAGCTGGCGGCCGGAGCGGCCATCGGAGACGGGCTCTTTTTTCAGGCTTGTCAGGTCGATCAGGGTGGACTGGAGGTCGAGCGTGTCCGTGCGCTCTTCGACGGCCCGGGGCCTCAGCCGTCCCGGCGCCCAGAGAACCAGCGGGATGCGCAGCTGCTCCTCGAACAGGGTGAAGCCGTGGAGGATGCCGCCGTGCTCGAAGTGCTCCTCGCCATGGTCCGCGGTCAGGGCGATCAGAGTCTCCCCGGGAGGCGCCCAGGCCGCGACCTGGGCCAGGAAGCTGCCGAGCTCGGCGTCGTTGTAGGCAAAGGAGCCGGTGTAGAGCCCGCGCAGGCGCCGCTCGTCGGCCGGGTTGGCGGTCCGGCGCTTCTGCTTGATGTCCCAGAGCGTCCGGGTGCTGCCGTCGATGGCGGACGGGATCCCGGCGGTGTAGCGCGAGCGGTAGGGGTCGGGCGGATCGTACGGGTTGTGGGGGTGGATCGTGTGGAAGTAGAGGAACGCCTTCTCCCCCGGAGGAAGGGACGCGAGCCACCGCAGGGCCGCGGCATGGGCGCGGTCGGCATTGTCGTTGAACGGCGGCTTCTCCTTTTCGGTGTAGGCGTCGATAAGGACGTCGTCGGCCACATGCTCGAAGCCGCGGTCGGTGCCATACGCCTTGCTGATGTAGACGTTGCCGGAGAAGAGGCCGGTCCGGTATCCGGCCGCCTGGAAGCGCTCGGCCAGGGTGGTGCCGTCCTCGGGAGTCAGCTTCCACCCTCCCCGCGAGGCGTAGGTCCGGCCGGTGAACAGCGCCTTGGTGCTCGGCATCGTGTTCGGAGCCACGCTGCGATGATTGCGGAAAGTCATCCCCTGACTCGCCAGGCGGTCGAAGGTCGGCGAGACTCCCGGCGGGCCGCCCAGGTGGCCGACGAAGTCGTACCGGAGAGCATCCATGATGTAGACGATCACCAGGCGCGGCTGAGCGAAGGGGGCGTCCTCCTTTTCCTTCTTGGCGACGGCCACGTCCGGCTTCGGAGGCTTGCCGTCCCGGAGGCCCAGCTTCGCCCAGCGGCCCGCGGGACCGCTGCCGTGGGCTTGGAGCCGGATGCGGATCCAGCCCTCGGTCTGGCCGAGCGGCAGCTCGATGGGCTTCGATCCGAACAGCCGGTTCCAGAAGCTGGGGGTCCAGGAAAAGTGGCGGATCGGGGTGCCGTCCTCGTTCTGGACGACGAGATCGAACCGCTGGTCCGGCTTGGGATCCTCGGGTGGGTAGAAGGTGCCGACGAGCTGCGTGCCAGGGGAGATCCGCCGGACCATGTCGACCAGCGACGCGCCCGACTGGAGGATGTCCGCTCCGCGTCCCGACACCTTGCCGGCCGGCAGGACGGGGCGGAGCGCCGCCGCCAAGACTCCACGCACGTTGGGCTCGAAGGCGAGGTCCACGTTGACCCGTCCCACTGGCAGGTCGCCGGGCAGGAGGATCTCGGTCGGATCCGCCACGGGGAACGAGCCGAGGTCGCGCCCTGCCGCCGTCACCCGCACGCGGGTCGGCTTGGACGGCGGCTCGAGCAGGTCGACGATCAGGGTCCGGGGCTGCTTGCCGAGGTGGACCACCTGCAGGCGTGACTTCGCGGTAGGGACGAACACCAGCTCCTTGCCACCCTTCTTCCAGGGCCACCAGCCGGTGAGGAAGCGGTTTCCTCCAATCGCTGGTGGCCGGGCGATCTCCCGCTCCTCGATCAGGGCGTCCGGCGCGTGCTCGCCGTCGACCAGGAGACGGACGGAGCCCGGCTCCTCACCGGCGCATCCCGCGAGGGAGAGGAGAAAGATCGAGAAGACGAGGGAAACGGCAGGGCGGCTCATGCTTGGCGGCGAAGGATACGAGGGAAGACGGGCGTGAGTCCAGCGGGCCGTCGTTGACACTCCCCTGCCGATCGTTCTAGATTCGGTCGTGCACCCCTCCGCTTTCCCTGGCGCTTTTACCGGACAACCGGCCTCAGGCATCATTGGCGCCATTCCGGCCCGCTATGCTTCCACCCGGCTGCCGGGAAAGCCGCTGCTGCCGATCGCCGGACGGCCCATGATCGAGCACGTGTACGAGCGCGTCTCCCGGGCGCGGGGGATCAGCCGCGTGGTGGTCCTCACCGACGACGAGCGCATCGCACGGGCCGTCGAGAGCTTCGGCGGCGAGTGGGAGATGACCCCTCCTGAATGCGCGAGCGGCACCGACCGCATCGCCCACGCCGCCCGCGGGTGG
>JANOCF010001177.1:0-1625 GCA_031412055.1 Holophagales bacterium
GTCTGGAAGGTCGCGCGCAGCTCGTCGCGGGCGAAGTCCTGGTTGTTGACCGCCAGGTCCGAGCCGCCGACGATCTGGCCGAGGGCTTTGGCGCCGCCCAGGATGCGGTCGGCGGTGGTGGTGAAGCGGCCCATGAGATCAGGACGCGCCGCATTGAACGCCGGCCGGTAGCCCAGGTCGGTGACCGGGTTGGTCCCGTTCTCTTCCTTGTTGTGGTTGAACCGCGCGTCCACGAAGCTGTTCGCGGTCAGGTTCCACGTCGCACCGAAGGTGCCGAGCATGTAGTCGGTGGAGTCGTTGCTGCCCACGCCGGGGAAGACGTTGGCGGTGATGCCGGAGTTCTCGCTCGTGGTCTCCCGCGAGCGCACGGACGCGTTCAGGAGCATGGACGACAGCGGGTTGGAGGTGAGCTTGAGGAAGTACTCGTCGGTCTCGATGGTGCGGTCGGGCACGCCGCCCAAGTTGTTCCGCCGGTCGGTGGTCGTATCGGTCGGGAAGCTCGCCGAGCCGTAGAACCAGAGGCGGTCGCGGAGGATCGGTCCGCCGAGCGAAGCGCCCACACCCTGCTTGTCGGTGCTGTTCTGGATGTTCGCGTCCTTGCTGTCGCTGACGAAGTCGGACGGCTGGTACTCGAACCGCACCTGGCCATCCAGGTCGTTGGTGCCGGAGCGGGTGACGGCGTTGACCACCATGCCGCCGGTGCGTCCGAACTCGGCGGTGATGCCGCCGCGCTTGATGTTGACCTCGGCGATGTCCAGCTCGGTGATGTTGGGCAGGATGTCGCCGTAGTGTGGGTTCGTGATGTTGATGCCGTCGATGAGGAAGGTGTTGTCGAGCCTGGACCCGCCGGCGTTCGGCGCCAGCCGGTCGTTCTCGCTCACGCCCGGCGCGAGTTGGAAGAGGCCCTTGTAGTCGCGGGGCAGCGGCAGGTCCTCGATCACCTCCTGGGTGAAGTTGACCTGGATCTCGGTGGAGCGGACATCGATCACGGGCGCGGCGGCGCTGACGGTGATCTCGTCGGACACGGCGGCGGCCCCGAGGCCGAGGTCGACCTGGGTGTCGCGGTCGACGGACACGACGACCGCGCGCTCGGCGGTGCCCATGCCCGAAAGCTCGGCCGTGATCTTGTAGTCGCCCGGGGGAAGCCGCTCGAAGTCGAAGGCGCCGTTCTCCCGGGTCACCTCGAGCTGGCCCGCGGGGAGCAGCGGCCCGCTGATGGACACGGTCGCGCCGGGCAGGGGATCGCCGTCCGCTCCGCGAACGATGCCGGAGACAGAACCGGTCTGCTGCGCGAAGGCAATGCCGGAGGGCAGCGCGAGCAGGAGGGCCATCATCCAGAGAGTGGTGAAAAGCCTCGATCGCATCACGAATCTCCTCTCTCGAAGGAATAAATCGAAGAAGAGCCGAGAATACCATGGGCCGCGAGGCCCCGCGCCAGCTTGTTCCAATTCCGGCAAAGCGGCACACTTCGCTCCAGGGGGAGACTTTTGGTGACCATGGTCACGGAATGGCCACGCGTCGGCCGATCTCCCGGAAAGGAGAGGAGTTATGCCTCACGCGTTGATGGTCCTGCTGCTGCTGGCGACGCTCTTCCGGACGCTCTCGGTTGCGACAGGGGAGGTCGG
>JANOCF010001178.1:0-8523 GCA_031412055.1 Holophagales bacterium
GGGTGTGCTTGGGTGGAGCGGGAGAGGGGGGTCAGGGGGGGTGAGGGCCACAAGGCAGCCCTCCGGCACCGGCAGCCGCTCCACCAGCTCCTTGCGCGTCACGAGCACCGGCACCCGCGAGTCCTCCATCAGAAAGCGTAGACGCTCGGCCGGGTACTCGGGATCGAGCGGCACGTAGGCTCCGCCGGCCTTCCAGACCCCGATCATCGCGGCGATCAGCTCGGGCGAACGCTCCAGGCAGAGACCGACAGGAACCTCGGGGCCGACGCCCAGCTCGCGCAGCCTTCCGGCAAGCTGCTCGGCCTTCTCCATGAGCTCGCGATAGGTCAAGGCCGTCCCGTCCGAGGAGACCACCGCGACAGCGTCCGGCTGCTCCGCCGCCGTCCGGTCGAGCAGAGCGTCGATGGTGACGTCCGGGACGTCTCTCTCCGTGCCGTTCCAGTCGAGCAGCAGGCGCTTGCGATCGGCGTCGTCCAGCAGGGAAAGCTCTTCGAGCGGACGATCCATACCCGCCGCCATGCCCTGGAGGAGCGTGCGCAGATGCCCGAGCAGGCGCTCCGCCGTCTCCGGCTCGTAGCGGCGCCGGTCGTAGGTGAGTCGGAGCTGCAAGCCTTCGAGCGGGACGGCGGCGAGGTTGAGCGGATAGTTGGTGCGCTCGAACGTGTCCATGTCGCGCACCTCGAACGGAAGGCGCTCGAGCAGCGAGGCGTCGCGCGGGTAGTTCTCGAACGCCACCAGGGTCTGGAAGAGCGGCTCCCCCGGCCGCACACCGCTCCACTTCTGGACCTCGGCGAGCGGGCTGTGCTCGAAACGCCGCTGCTCCAGGAGCTGCTCCTGGACACGGCGCAGCCAGGACTGCAGTGGATCGCGCTCGTTCACCAACACGCGCACCGGCAGGGTGTTGATGAACAGGCCGACCATCGACTCGGAGCCGGTCAGATGGGGCGGCCGGCCGGAGACCACGGTGCCGAAGACGACGTCCTCCTCCCCCGTCGTCCGCGACAGGAGGAGCCCCCAGGCGCCCTGGATCAGCGTGCCCAGGGTGACCCCGGCGCGCCGTGCCGCCTCGTCCAAGGGCATGGACTCGGCCTCCGGCAGGATCAGGACTCGGTCTTCATAGGAGGGCGTACCCCTCGGAGACCCCCCGGAGACACCGGCCGCCATCGGCAGCGGCGTCGGAGTCCCGAAGCCCGCGAGCGTCCGGCGCCAATACTCTTCCGCCTCGCCGAGGTCCTGCTTCTCCAGCCAGGCGATGTACTCGACGTAAGGGCGGACCGGCGGCAGGGCGATCGAACCGACATAACCCGTGAAGACCTCCTGCAGCACCCTCGCCAGAGACCAGCCGTCGAGCAGCAGGTGGTGATGGCTCCACAGAAAGCGCCAGGCGCGGTCGCCAAGACGGATCAGCGCCACGCGCATCAGCGGCGGCCGGTCCAGGTCGAAGCCGAGCCGGCGGTCGCCCTCGACCAGCGCCTCGAAGCGCGCCGTCTGCGCATCCTCCTCCAGCCCGCGCCAGTCCTCCTCGCGCCAGGGCAGCTCCAGTTGCCGGTAGACCACCTGCACCGGCCGCTCGACCTCCTCCCAGTGGAACGACGCGCGCAGCACGGAGTGGCGCGACAGCACCCCCTCCCAGGCCCGCCGCAGGGCCGCGGGATCGAGGTCGCCCACCAGGGTGCAGGCGGACTGCTCCACATACAGGCCGGAGTCCTTGTCGCTCAGGCTGTGGAACAGCATCCCCTCCTGCATCGGCGAGAGCCGGTAGATGTTCTCGACGGCGCCGGCTTTCATCGACCCCTCCCGATCTTGCCCAGCAGCTTGTCGAGCTGCCCCTGCTCCAGCCCGGCGTGTGGAAAGTCCGTGGGCGTGTGGCCGGACGCTTCACCCCCGAGACAGTGGGCGATCAGGGCGCGCAGGTGCTCCAGCCCCGCCGCGGCCAGCCGCTCGATCGTGTCGCGGCGATAGCGCCCGCTGTCATAGACCCAGACCAGGCGCAGCTCTCCGCGCAGGACGAAGGCATCCACCTCCAGCGGATGGGGCCGCGGGTTGCGCGGATCGCTCGCCCCGCCTCCCGGCTCCGGCGCGAGATGGAACGGACCGGAGCTCGCGGAGGGGTCGTCCATGCGCCCGAGGTAGTTGAAGACGGCTTCGGGCCGCGCCTGCCTTCGCAGCTCCACGGCGGCCTCATCCGCGAGATGGCGGAGCACGCCGTAGCCGATGCCGCGCCGGGGCACCCGCCGCAGCCGCTCCTTGACCGCCTTGAGCGATTCGCCAGGGCCGGCGCCCACCCCGCCGAGATCGAGCCGCAGCGGGAAGGAGGTGGTGAACCAGCCGACGGTGCGCGACAGGTCGACCCCCTCGAACAGGCGCTCGCGGCCATGCCCCTCGATGGCGATGGCGACCGACCGCTCCCCGCGCCAGTCCGCCAGCGCCTCGGCCACCGCGGTCAGCAGCACCTCCTCCACGCGCACGGGGAAGGTCTCGGGGACATCGTTGAGGAGCTGCCGCGTCTCGTCGGCGCCGAGCCCTGCCTCGACCCGCGCGGCCCTCCCTTCCGTGGTCTGCCCGGCATCCTGGAAATCCACCGGCAAAGGCAGGGCGTAGGTCGTCTCGCGCCAGGAGTCCAGCTCCTGGCGCAGCTCCGCGGTGCGGGCGTACTCCCGCAGCCGCTCCGACCAGCGGCGGAACGAGGTCGTCTTGGGCGGCAGGGGGTGCCCCTCGTAGGCGGCCCGCAGGTCGTTCAGCAGGGCCGGCAGGGAGACGGCATCCACCACCAGGTGATGAGCGGTCAGCAGGAGCCGGCCGGATTGTCCGGACCCGAGATCGAACAGGGCGGCGCGCAGGAGCGGACCCCGGTCGAGCCGGAAGCCCGCCTGGACGGCGGAGGCCGCCGCGTCCATGGCGGCGCTGCGCTCGCCTTCGGGCAGCGCGGACAGGTCGAAGAGCGTGAAGGGAGTCGCCCCGGTTGGCCCGGTCGGCGGGGCGATCTCCTGACGCCAGCCCGCGCCGGTGCGGGTAAAGCGAGCGCGCAGCATGTCGTGATGTTCGACAAGGCGCGCCACCGCTCCCGCCAGCGCGGAGGCATGGATGGCCGCCGTTGCCTCCAGCATCAGGGAGAGGTTCCAGTGGTGCGGCGCGGCCGGATCGAGCTCCTCCAGGAACCAGCGCTGGATCGGGGTCAGCGGGACCGGGCCGGTAACCGGCCCCTGCTCCGCGTCGATCCGCGGCGCGCCCGCGGCCACGGCGGCCAGGCCGGCGACCGTCGGGTTCTCGAAGAGCTGGCGCGGCTCGACGTAGAGCCCGGCCTCCGCGGCGCGGGAGACCACCTGGATGGCGAGGATCGAGTCGCCGCCGATCTCGAAGAAATCGTCGTGCAGCCCTACCCGGTCGATCTTCAGCGCGCGCGCCCAGATGTCGGCCAGCAGCCGCTCCCGCTCCGACGACGGCAGGACCGTTTCGTCACCGGAAACCGCGGGCGCTTCGGGCTCCAGCCGGGAGAGCGCACGCCGGTCCAGCTTGCCGGTCGGGGTCACGGGCAGGATGTCGAGGAACGCGAACGCGGAGGGCACCATGGTCTCGGGGAGACGGCTCCGCAGGTGGTCCCGCAGGAGACTCGCGGCCTTGTCGTCCTTGTCGTCCGAGACAACCACGCAGTCCATCAGACGGTCGCTCCCCTCGCGGACCACGACCGCGGCGTCCCGCACCGAGGGGTGCTCCTTGAGCACGGCCTCGATCTCCCCCGGCTCGATGCGCACGCCTCGCACCTTGACCTGGTCGTCCAGCCGCCCGAGGAAGTCCAGCCGCCCATCAGGCAGATGGCGGACGCGGTCGCCCGTGCGATAGAGACGCGCTCCCGGTCTGCCCGAGAAAGGCTCGGGGACGAACGCCTCGGCCGTCAGGTCGGGGCGGCTCCTGTAGCCGCGCGCCAACCCGGCGCCTCCGATGCAGAGCTCGCCGTGCGCTCCCAGCGGAACGGGTTGCATGCGGGCATCCAGCACGTAGACGCGGGCGCCGGCCACGGGCCGGCCGATCGGGGGGCGCTGCAACCCGTCCAGACCCTCCGTCCCGCCGACTTCCCCGATCGTGGCGCAGACCGTTGCCTCGGTGGGGCCGTAGACGTTGAACAGCCGCCGGCCCCGCGCCCAGCGCTCCACCAGGGCGAGCGGACTGGCCTCGCCGCCGAGCGTGATGCAGCGCAGGCCGGAGAGGCCGCCTTCAGCGATGCCCGTCAGGGCGGTAGGGGTAAGGATTCCGCAGGTGGCGCAACGTTCCTCGGCGAACGCGGCGAGGTCCGGGCCGGCGACCAGCGCGTCCGGCCCAGGCACGTGCAGCGCCCGGCCCGCGGACAGCGCGGTGACGATCTCCATGATGTTGGCGTCGAAGCCCGGCGAGATGACCTGAAGCACCGAGTCTCCGGGGGAGTCGCCGAGGCCGTGCTCGACCACCGCGGGCAGGTTGTCCAGCGAGCCAAGGGAGATCATGACCCCCTTGGGCCGGCCGGTGGAGCCGGAGGTGTAGAAGATGTAGGCGAGGGCTTCCCGTGGAGGCCTCACTCCCGACCCCGGTGTCGAGGGGGGCGCGGGAAGAGGGGCGCCGCCGCCCTCCCCCAGAAAGATGGGGTTCACGCCCTCTTCCACGAGACCGAGCCGGTCGGCCAGCTCACGGGTCGTGACCACCACGCCCGCTCCGGCGTCGCGGCGCTGGTAGAGCAGGCGCTCGGCGGGCCAGGCGGGATCGAGCGGCAGGTAGAAACCGCCGGACGCGAGCACCGCCAGGAAGGCGACGATCCGCTCGGGCGAGCGCTCCAGGCAGACCGCCACGCCCTGCTCCGGTCCGGCTCCCAGGGCGCGCAGATGGGCGGCGAGCTGCTCGACCCGGGCGGCAAGCTCGGCGTAGGTCGTCGCCCCTTCGGCTCCCACCAGGGCGGGGGCGTCCGGGCGGGTGCGGGCGAAGTCCAGGACGAAGTCGAGGAAAGGCTTCTTCGGCTCGGGCTCGACGGTCACGCTCCATTCCGAGAGGAGCTGGCGGCGCTCCGTTTCGGACAGCATCGGCAGCTCGGAGATCCGGCGCTCCGGATGGGTCAGGGCGCCCGCGGCCAGCGCCAGGAAGTGGCCTCGCATGCGCAGGACCGTGGACTCGTCGAACAGGTCGACGTTGTAGTCGAAACCTCCCTGCGGGATGGTGTCCTCGCCCTCCTCCTCGAAGATGCCGAGGCCGAGGTCGAAGCGGGCCGTGTCGGTGTCGGTCTGCCAGGAGCCGACCAGCGAGATGCCTTCGAACTCGGGCTGCGGGATGTGGATGTTCTGCAGCACGAAGCTGACCTGAACGAGAGGCGGGTAGGAGAAGTCCCGAGCCGCCTCCATGGCCTCGGCGAGCCGCTCGAAGGGGAGGTCCTGGTGCGCGAGGCTGGCGAGCGCGCTGTCGCGGACGCGCACCAGCAGCTCCTCGAAAGTCGGGTCGCCCTGCATCCGGCCGCGCAGCACGGCCATGTTGATGAAGAAGCCGATCAGCGGATGGGTCTCCTCCTGCGCCCGCGTCACCACCGGCGAGCCCACCACGATGTCTTCCAGGCCGCTCCAGCGATGGAGGAACACGTCCAGGATCGCGAGCAGGGTCATGAAGGTGGTGAGGCCGCGGCGCTCATTGAACGGCTTGAGGCCGCGGATCACCTCCGGCGGCAGCGCCATGGGCATGCGCTTGCCGTGGAAGGTCTGGGCCAGCGGGCGCGGCCGGTCCGTGGGCAGCGCCAGCACCGGCGGCGCGCCCTTCAGGTAGTCCCGCCAGAAGCGGAGCTGGTCTTCGAGGACCTCGCCCTGGAGCCAGGCGCGCTGCCACAGGGCGTAGTCGGCCATCTGGATCGGCAGCTCGGGGAGCGGCGAGGGCTCGCCGCGGCGCATCGCCTCGTAGATCGCCGGCAGCTCGCGGAAGAAGATCCCGATGGACCAGGCGTCGGTCACCAGGTGGGGCATGGTGAGGAGGAGGACATGCTCCTCGGCAGAGTCGGAGGAGGTCGATTCCTGAAGACCGGGGAGCTGCGAGCGCAGGGTGCCTACGTGCAGGGGTTGAGAAGACCCCTCCCCTGCCCTCCCCTGCTTCGCAGGAGAGGGAGCCCCCGCCCTCCCCTTCACCTCGTAAGTCTCCCCCTCTCCCGGGAAGGATGTGCTCGGGGGACCGGGAGAGGGGGCCGGGGGGTGAGGGCTCAACTTCACCAGGCCCACGCGGACGACCGGGCCTCTTTCCAGATCGAACGGGGTGCGCGGCTCGGCGAGGACGATCCTGGCGTTCTCGGTCTCCCGGATGTCGGCCGGGAGGGCCGTGAGATCGATCACGGGCAGGCGTACAAACGGCTCAGGATCGATCACCTGCACGGGCCGGCCGTCTTCCAGTCGGAAGCGGGAGCGCAGCACCTCGTGACGGCGTACGACCTCGCGCAGGCTGCGCTCCAGGGTTCCGGGATCCAGCTCGCCGCGCAACCTTCCGGCAAAGGGGATGTTGTACGCCGCCGTGCCCGGGTTGAGCTGTTCGATGAACCAGAGACGCTGCTGGCCGAAGGTCAGCGGGAACGGCCCGGGATCGGACGCATCGCGGCGCGGGATGGGCGGCGGACCGGACGGGCGGCGGGATGAGTCGATCCCCTCCTTGCGCAGCCGCAGCTCCAGCAGGCGCCGCTTCTCGGGCGGCAGTGAGGCGAGCCTCTTCTCCAGATCGGCGACGCTCATGCTTCTTCTCCAGTCTCCCCGGCCTCGACAGCGAGCTGCGTCTGGACCTCGTCCAGGGACAGGGCCTCGATTTCGGCCAGGATCTCTTCCAGCCGCTGTTTCTCGTAGGCGCTCTTCTCGCGCTCACGCTCGATCTCAACCGCCATCACCGACACCGTCCGCGCCTCGAAGAAGGTCTTGAGCGGCAGCTCGATGTCGAACTCGGCGCGCATCCTGGACAGGATCTGGAGCCCGGCCAACGAGTTGCCGCCGAGCAGGAAGAAGTCGTCGTCGACCCCGATGCGGTCCACCCCGAGAAGCCCCTGCCAGATCTCCGCGATCCGCGCCTCGACCGGGTTTTCCGGCGCCCGGTAGGGCACCCCCGACTCGGGCCGCGCGTGCGCCTTCATGGAGCTGCCGGCGTGCAGCACGTCCGCCCACTGCGCGAGACGCGCTCCAAGATCGCCGGTCGCGACCGAGAGCCGCGATTGACCCCGCACCATCAGGACCCGCTCCAGGCTGTCGACCACCTCCTCGGGCGTCAGCATCAGCTCGTTCTGCTGCTGGCCCAGAAGCGCCAGGCCGTCCCCGGTACCGGCGCCGGCGATCGCCTGCCAGATCTCCCAGTTGACGCTTGCCCAGGGCGGACCCCAGGCGCCGAGCAGGGCATCCATGGCGGCATCGGCCGCCGCATAGGAGCCGAGGCTGACGCCGCCGAGAACCGCCGCCAGCGACGAGGTGGCGATGATGAACGCGGGCTCCTCGCCCACCTCCCGCAGCGCCTCGCGCAACGCGACCGCCCCGCCTGCCTTGGGCCGCAGGTGCCGCTCCAGGTCGGCGGCGCCAAGCTCGGAGAGGGTCCGATAGTCGTCCGACGGCATGCCTGCCGCGTGCAGCACGCCGTCGATCTTTCCGTGCTTCGCGACCGCCTGCCGCAGAGCCCGCGCCACGGCCGCGCGGTCGGCGACGTCTACTCCTTCCCGCTTATCGAGAAGCGAGACCTTGGCGCCCAGACCCTGGAGGTGCCCGGCGACGATCTGCCCGAAGCGACCGAGCCCGCCGGTGATCACATAGTGGCCTTCCGGGCGAATCTTCGGCGATGCCTTCTCCAGCCGGAACGGCTCGAAGACCTGCTCCCAGCGGTGCGCGCCGCGCAGGGCGACCACGGCGGGACCCTCCTCGCGCTCAAGCTCGGCGGCCAGCGTCTCCAACCGGCCGTCGGAGTCGATGAGCCGGCAGCGCAGGTTCGGATACTCCTGCGGGATCACCCGCGCCAGGCCCGCCAGCGCGCCCTGCTCTCCGGTCGCCTCGCCCCCGGTCACCTCGTACAGCCCGCGGGTGACGATGGCAAGATGAACGGTCTCGTGGATGCGCCGGCCCAGAGCCCGCACCAGCGAGAGGAGGGCGGGAGCGTTGCCCTCAAAGACCACTCGCCAAGGTGCCGAGCCGGACTCCAGCAGCGCGGAGACCAGCGCGTCGGCGTCCTCGTCGCCCGCGATTTCCGGCGCGGCGATCACCTGGCGGTTTTGCGGACGCAGACCTTCACTCCCAATCACGAGCCAGCTCCCCTCCCCCTCCGTCTCCAGGGCGCCCGCCGGAAGCGTTCGCTTCCAGGTGGGGAGATAGAACCAGTCGGCGGCATCGGGCCGCTTGCGGAGGGGTCCGGCTTCGCTTCGCTGGGGCGCTCCGCGCTCGATCCAATACCGGTCGCCCTCGAAGGGATAGGTCGGAAGAGCCAGCTTGCGCCCCGTCTTCTCCATCTCCAAGGGTATGCCCGACAACCAGAGACGTCCGGCCGCGCCGAGCAGCGCCTGCGTGTCGGTCTCGG
>JANOCF010001179.1:0-1674 GCA_031412055.1 Holophagales bacterium
GTCAAGTGCCCGCTGCGGGTCTGCGTCGGCGCCTCCAACGCGCTGCCCGAGGACGAATCTCTCGCCGCGTTCTCCGACCGCTTCCTGGTCCGCGTCTTCGTCGACCCGGTCCCGGACCCGCGCCTCGAAGAGCTCCTGGAGGCGGGCTGGAAGCTGGACCACCAGGAGGACGGCGATGCGGTCCACCCCGCCACGCTCGCCGACCTCGACGCGCTCACGGCCGCCACCCGCCGCTGCGATCTCTCCCGCGTGCGGCCGCACCTCGCCCACGCCATCCGACTGCTGCGGGGCGCCGGGATCGTGCTCTCCGACCGCCGGGCGGTGCGCGTGCAGGGCCTGGTGGCCGCGGCCGCCGCGCTGGACGGACGCGCCCGCGCCACCGATGCCGACCTCTGGCCGCTGGTCGTGGCCGTGCCCACCCGCGAGCAGCAGTCGCTCGCGCGGGAGTGCCTGAACGAGGTCCTGGCGCAGACCGAGAGCTCCACCCTGCCCGCCGCCGCCGAGGAGGCCTCCCTGGGTCCGCTGGCCCGCGCCACCCGCATCGCCGCGGCCGGACGCGAAGTCCTCCGCGAACAGCCGCGCGACACCGAGGCGCTGGAGGACTGGCTGCTGCGCCTCGAAGGGATCGCCCGCGAAATCGACGCCGGCTTCGCGCCCGAGACCATGCCGGCCGAGCTCATCGACGTGCGCAGCCGGGTCGTCCAGGCCCTGAGGGACGGTCCCACGGCCAGCGAGCCGGCCCGGGTTGCGAGAAGCTCGTGATGCTCATGCCGCTCGTAAGAGACGAGATGCTCCCGGTGGCCTGGCGCCCGCGCCAGATACCGCTCGAGCCTGTCGGAGTGGCCGCCCGCGGCGACGCGGCCCGCGTCCTGGCCCGGCGGCTCCTCGCCCGCGACGACGAAGCCCTGGCCCGCCTGAGCGGCGTCGCCGGCCGCGATCTCCTGATTCTCCTCGGCGATACGTCGCTGCTCCCCTGGGTCGAGGGAGTGTTCTATCTCGGGCGCGACGCCCACGCTCCGTCTCTGCTGCTGCCCACGAACCGGCAGCCGACCGTTCCTCTCCCCCTGCTCGAGCGCGCCCTCCTGGCCCGCGCCTTCCGCATGAGCGTGGAGCCGCCCCTCGCCGTGCTCCTCGATCCGCCCCTCCTGGCCTCGGCCCTGGAGGCCCGACCGCTGGTTCGCCGTCGGCTCCAGATCTGGGCTCAGGAGGCGGGCGGCTGATGGATCTGCCCCGCGCGCTATCCTCCTGGGGTCCCTTTCTCGGCATCTTCCCCCGCGATCTCGCGGTCTCGCTCGGCCCGGTGCTGAACCGGCTCTCGTTCGCCGTCGGCCACCTCCAGGTGCGGCGCCAGAGCGGCGACGGCGAGCCCGACGGCTACGACGGCCTCTCCCGGCGCGGCTCCTACGAGCGGCTCCTCGTCTCGGAGTGGACGCTCGCCGACGAGATGCCCGACGAGTTCCTGCGCCGCGCAGCCATGGGCGAGCACCTGTTCCTGGGTGTGTCCCGGCCGGTGCCCGCGGCCTCCCGGGTGTCCGCGGCGGTGTTCGACGCCGGTCCCGGACAGCTAGGCTCGCCGCGCATCGCCCAGCTCGCGGCGCTGATCGTCCTGGCGCGCCGCGCCGAGGCCGCGGGCGCGCGCTTCGCCTGGGGGATCCTGCAGGAGCCGGACGCGCC
>JANOCF010001180.1:0-3017 GCA_031412055.1 Holophagales bacterium
CCCCCACGAGCTGCTCGATGTTGGCCTTGAGGGCCTGGTACTCCGGCACCCCTTCGCGGCTGGGAACCACGAGCTGGAAGAGGATGACCTGCTCGTGCAGCTCGGGGTAGCGCTCGAGCGCGTTGCGGAAGGCCTCCAGGCGCTCGATCAGACCCTTGGTGTAGTCGAGACGGTCCACGCCGACGATGAGCTCGACGGTGCCGATCTTGTTCCGCAGGTCCACGATGCGGGCCCCTACCTCCTCGGAGCGGGCGGCCTCCTCGAAGGAGCTGTAGTCGATGCCGATGGGGAAGGATCCGACGCTGATCGTCCGCGACCCCAGGCTTACCGTGGCGATGGTGCCGCTGTCCTCGATGGTTGCTTCCGGCAGCAGGTTCTGGATGCAGGTCAGGAAGTTGCGGCTGTCGCGCGGAGTCTGAAACCCGATCAGGTCGTAGGCCAGCAGGGCGCTCAGGACCTGCGCGCGCCAGGGCAGCTTCAGGAAGATGTCCAGCGGCGGGAACGGGATGTGGAGGAAGAAGCCGACCTGGCGCTCCCCGTGCTCGCGCTCGCGGATGAACTGGGCGACGTGAATGAGCTGATAGTCGTGCACCCAGATGAAATCGTCCTCCCGGCTGCTCTCCACCACGCAGTGCGCGAACCTTTCGTTGACCGCCAGGTAGGAGTACCAGAATGACGGCTCGAAGTCGCAGCGGCTCACAAGGTCGTGGAAGAGCGGCCAGAGGATGGCGTTCGAGAACCCTTCGTAGAAGCCCTTGACCTCCTCCTCGGAGATCAGCACCGGCACCAGCTCGTATCCCCGCTCCTCGAAGCCTCCGGCGAGCACATCTTCCCAGTCGCCGCCCTTGTCCAGCGGGAGACCCGGCCAGCCGATCCACAGGCCTCCGCGCTGGGAGAGCACGGGCGCCAGGGCGCTCACCAGCCCTCCGGCTCCCGGCTTCAGATTCCAGCCGTTCTTCTCTTTCGCCAGGACGATGGGGAGGCGGTTCGAAACGACGAGGAGACGGCGCGACAGTGGACTCATCGTCGAGGTTGAGTGCAAGCTCCGAGCCAGAGGGGGAGGCGCGCCCATGCTAGGATGCCGCACCTTATTGTTGGATCAGACTGTTGGACCAGCCTTCGGCTCCGATGCTGCCGATGACCGCGGCCCAGCCGCAGAAGTAGGAAAACACCCGAATGTCGAGATTCGCCGTCGCCGTCCTGGCCGTGCTCGCCGTCGCTCCCGCCCCTCCCATGGCGGCCCAGCCTCCACAGGGCGGCCAGGATCTCCCCGCGATCCGCATCTCCCGGATCTCCGGTGCGATCGAGATCGACGGCTCCCTCGGGGATCCGGCATGGCAGGAGGCCGCGAGGTTCGACGAGTTCTGGGAAACCGCGCCCGGGGAGAACGTGGAGCCCAAGGTGCGGACGGTGGCCTACCTGGCGTATGACGACCGCTACTTCTACGCCGGGTTCGAGTTCTCCGATCCGGAACCGGAGCGCATCCGCGCCCCTTTTGGCGACCGGGACACCCTTCCCGTCTCTTCGGACTACGGCGGTATCTTCCTGGATACCCGCAACGACCAGAAGACCGGCTTCCAGTTCCTGGTCAACGCCCGGAACATCCAGTATGACGCCAGCCGTAGCGACGCAAGCGGCGAGGACCCTTCCCTGGATCTCTACTGGGATTCGGCCACCCGCGTCACCGCCGAGGGCTGGAATCTGGAGATCCGCATCCCGTTCTCGTCGCTGCGCTACACCGGCAAGGGCCCGCAGACCTGGGGCATCCACCTTTACCGCAACTATCCGCGGGACTTCCGGTACGAGATCCTGAGCACCACGGTCTCCCGCGGCTCCCGCTGCTTCATCTGCTTCGAGCGGAGGCTGGAGGGGCTGGATGGCCTGCCTTCCGGGCACCACCTGGTCATGGCGCCCTATGCCACGGCACGGCAGACGACCTTTCCGCGGGACGTGCTCGGCTCTCCCCTGGACAATCGCGAGGACGAGTGGGACGGCGGCCTCGACGCCAAATGGACCCTGAACGCCGACACGGCAATCGACGCCACCATCAACCCCGACTTCTCGCAGGTCGAGTCCGACGTGGCGCAGATCTCGGCCAACGAGCGCTTCGCGCTCTTCTTCCCGGAGAAGCGGCCGTTCTTCCTCGAAGGGCTGGAGCTGTTCGCCACGCCGCTTGCGGCTGTCTACACCCGCACCATCACCTCGCCTCGATGGGGCGCCCGCGCTACAGGGGAGCTCGGCGACAACGTCTATACGCTGCTGGTGGCCGACGACCGCGGAGGCGGCAGCATCATCCTGCCCGGGGCGGAGGCCTCCGGGCTCGCGCCGCAGGATTTCTCCTCGACAGCGGTCATCGGGCGGGTCCGGCACGACCTCGGCGCATCCTTTGTGAGCATGGTCCTGACCGACCGCGAGATCGACGGCGGCGGCTACAACCGGGTGATCGGGCCGGATGTCCTCTGGCGGCCCAGGGATACCGATGTGGTTACGGCGCAGCTCCTGGCCAGCGACAGCCGGACGCCCGACCGGCCCGACCTCGCCGCGGAGTGGACCGGCGAGGATCTCACCTCTCACGCCTTCCACCTGGAGTGGCTGCACTTCGCCCGCGACTGGGACTGGCTCCTGGGCTACAAGGACATCGGCGACGACTTCCGCGCCGACCTCGGCTTCCTCCCCCAGGTCGGGGTGCGCGACTTCCAGGCCGGGCTCGGCCATCCCTTCTGGTCTGACGGTCTGATCACCAAATTCCGCCCTTTCTCCGCGTTCCGGCATGTCCGCGACCGGAACGACGAGCTCGTGTACCAGTTCGCCTACGCCGGCCTGGAGTGGGGCGGTGCCTGGAATCTGTTCTTCGAGGTCCACCCCGTCCAGGAGAAGATCCGGGTGGGGGACACGCTTCTCACGACGGAGAAGATCACCGCTCACATGGAGATGAACCCGCCGGGCTTCCTGGAACAGGTCGGCTTCGACATCCGGCTCGGCGACGAGCCCGATCTGTTCACCGGGCGGCCGGGAGA
>JANOCF010001181.1:0-2381 GCA_031412055.1 Holophagales bacterium
TCGGCGCCCTCGCTGACGACCGTGTGCATCCCCATGGGCATCGCCTTGATGTCTTCTTCGAGACCCGCCATGCGCGCCGCTTCCCAGGCGTCGTCGATGCCTAGGTTCGAGCTGCCAGTGATGTTTGAAAAAATGCTCCCCGCCATCGGCCTGCCAGTCTGGAGGACCACACCGATCTGCCGGCGCACGGATTGGATGGCGAGCCCCGCCAGGTCCTGGCCGTCGAAGTAGATCGAGCCCGAGCCTGCCTTTTCGAAGCCGAGAATCAGGCGCAGGCAGCTCGACTTCCCCGCCCCCGACGGTCCGACGAGGGCGATGAATTCTCCGGGGCTCGCCCGGAAAGAGACGTCGTCCAGGATCAGCGGCCCATCCTGCTGGTACCGGAACGAGACATGGCTGAACTCGATGTCTCCGGACAGCTCGCCCGGCTCGGCCTTGGACCCGTCCACCTCGGGGATGGTCTCGAGGATCGGCACGAGACGCTCGTAGACCGGCACTATGGCCAGGGCGCTGGAGAAGACCGAGACTAGCGACAGCGTCGCCGCCAGGAACTGGCCGAAGGCTGCGTTGAAGGCGAGGAAGCTGCCGATCGGCAGGAACTCCTCCGAAGAGAGGCCCACGACGGCGAAAACCACGAGGGAGGTGAGCACGCCGTAGACCGCGTTGAAGGCGATCTGCGCGTTGGCGGCGCGCTGCGCCGCGACCGTGCGCCGCCGCTGCTCAGCGAAACGCTCGGCCCAGCGGGCATAAGCACGCGTCTCGGCTCCGGCAACCCGCAGCTTGGAGATGCCGTTGATCAGGCCGAATAGCAAGCTCGCGATCTTGCCCTGGAGCTCAAGCAGCGGCCGCTGGTGGCGCAATTGGAGGTAGACGAGGCTCATCGTCGTGATCGTCAGAAGGGCGACGAGCCCCGTGGCGACCAGCGCCAGCCGCGCGCTGTAGTAGAAGAGGAGCGCGAAGCTGAAAACCGAGAACACGGCGGCCAGCAGCACGGTGAGAACGTTGCCCGTGAGCATCTCCCGGATGGCGTTGATCCCCAGTGACCGGTTTGCCAGGTCTCCCACGGTGAAGCGCCGGAAGAAGGAGACCGGAAGCGAGAGCAGCCGGTCCCACACCGCAGCCTGCAAGAGCCCGTCGGCCTTGCCGCCGAGACGCAGCACCGCGATGCTCCTCGTCACCTGGAAGACCGTGGCGGCCAGGGCGCTGACGATCAGCGCGAGAGTGATCTGCAGGAGCTGGCTCCGATCTGCTCCCGGGATCACGCTGCCAAAGGTATGTCCGGTCAGGATGGGAATCAGCATGCCCAGGAGTCCGCCGGCCAACCCCATCAGCAGGATCGTGAGGAGGTCGTGTCGGCGGCCCGCGAGTGCCCTGTGCAGCAGGTCTCTCCACGTCACCGGCCGCGCAGGCAGGGGCGGGTAGAACATGTGCGCGTCGCCGCTCAGGCTTTCGGCGACGCTCTGGGTGACCGGCGTCCGCGTCCGCTCGACGGGATCGACCATCTCGTAGCTGCGCGGAGAGGTGGGCAGCAGGGCGACCGGACGCCGCTGCTTCTGCTCCGCATCCAGGACGAGGAAGGCTACGAGCGGTCCGTTGTCCTGGCGCCACCAGTCGCCCCGCAGGATCACGCGTCGGGAACGGATCCGCGAGGCCGCGCAGATCTGGACGAGCAGATCCCCCTGCCTGGCTCCGTCCAGCAGGTCCGGACTGGAGCGGATCTCGATGCCCTGCGTCTGCCCGACCAGCCGGCAGGCCAAGATGAGCGGATGGACGACCTCGCCGAGACCGGCGCCCTCTTCGGGCACGGGCCGTAGGACGGACGCCAGCTGGGCGTAAGCCCCTCCCAGCATCGCGCGGTCGAGGTCGACCTTGCGGCCGAGCCGCTCGCGCTCCTGTTGCTCCATCCTCTCCCGCTGCAGCGAGACATGAGTGAGAAAGAGATCGTGGAAACGGGCGAGGCCTCGCCAGAGCCGCTCGTCGTGCAGCAGGTCGCTCGTCGCGAGCGAGGAGATCCGGGTCTCTCCGGCGCTTACCAGCCAGAGCGTCTCGGGGACCGGCACCAGGTCGCCGTCGCCGACCACGAGACGTGGATCGCCCATCAGGTGGGATCTCCCGTCCAGGTGGCGCACCCAGACGACCCCCTCCCGCGGCCGGGCGACCCGGCCCATCTCGGCCAGGAGGGTCTCGGCACCGGGAGCCAGCTCCTCGAACACCTTGGGGGCGGCGGCGCGCGGGATCTCGCCGAAGAGCCCGAGAAGCCACCCGTCCAGCCGGGAGGCAAGCTCCGCCGCGGTCCTGGGTGACCGGAGCAGATCGCGGATTCGAGAGGCCTGAACCCGGAGCAGCCGCGTCCCCGAGTGGCCGACGGCAAGGAACCCGAG
>JANOCF010001182.1:0-1706 GCA_031412055.1 Holophagales bacterium
CGGTCCGGCTGATCAGCGATCCCACGGTCACCACGCACCAGTGGAGCGTCGACGGCACCGTGACCGTGTCCGACGCCTATATCGACCCCAAGCACACGGGCACGCCCACGGAAGACGACCGCCAGTGGCGGACGCTGGCCATCGGCGGCCTGCGCGAGGGCGGCGCGGCCTACTACGCCGTGGACATCACGCAGCCGGACCAGCTCTCGCCGGGCGACGATCCGGGCGAGGAGTTCGTGCCGCAGCCGGACAGCGGCTACATCCCGTCCTGCAGCGGCGAGAGCGGCTTCAGCGAGGCGTCCTGCGGCCCGGTGCCCTTCCCATCCGTGCTCTGGGAGTTCGACGACAGCGTGGTGAGCTTCTCGGGCAACCGGGTCAAGCTCGACGAGGAGGACACGGGCTTCCCGCTCGGCAACGGCAGCCCGGACGGCAACAACAAGCCCGACCTGGGCGAGAGCTGGTCGATCCCCAACGTCGGCCGCATCCGGATCGCCGAGTCGTCCGGCTCGTCCGACACCCGGGACATGTACGTCGCCATCTTCGGCGGCGGCCTCGATCCCGCCAACAAGACCAACCCGCAGCTCGGCTCCTGGATCTACATCGTGGACATCGAGACGGGCAAGGCGATCTACAAGCGCCAGCTCGAGGGCGGCATGCCCAGCGAGCCCGCGGCGGTGGATTCCAACGGCGACGGCTACCTCGACCGGATCTACGCCGGCACCACGGGCGGCTTCGTCTACCGCATCGACATGGTGGGCGACATCATCACCGGACCGGACCCGGACGACCGGCTCTTCCCGGCTCTCGAGCCCAAGCTGGTCCGGCGCGTGGACGGCCTGCCCCACATCGTGCAGCGCGTCCCGGACACTTCCTGGAAGGCAAAGAAGATCTTCGACGCCAACTGGGACCTTGCCACGCCCACACTCGTGTCGCGGCCGATCTTCTTCCGGCCGTCGGTGGTGTTCGACTCCAAGCTGGGGACCTACCTGCTCGCCTTCGGCACGGGCGATCGCGACGACCTGTGGAACAACGACGGACAGTCCGGCCGCTTCTACCTGTTCGCCGACGACTCCGACAAGATGGTCGCCGCAGCGCTGCCGATGAAGGAGCTCAACTTCACCCGTGTCCTGGTCGCTTCGACCGCCCTGGGCGGGAGCCTGGAGACCAAGGGCGTGGGTCAGCGCGGCTGGTACCTGGTGCTCGACCCCAATGAGCGCGTCATCAACGACGCCTTCGCCCTGGCGGGCGTGACGTTCTTCTCGACCTTCAAGCCGCGGGTCGACGTCACGACGTCCAGGACGGACGGGCCGCAGTGCTCGAAGACCGGCGTCAGCCGCATCTTCATCGTCTCGACGCTCAACGCCGACCCGTTCGTGCAGCCGCCCTCCGGCGTGTCCGCGCCGCCGGCCCGCCAGTTCGAGGTCGCGAACTTCGTCACCAACCCGTTCGCCGAGCAGGGGCAGACGAAGAACGCCTCGACCGGCGTGGACGAGATCTGCGACGATGTAACCAAGCAGGCCATCATGGAGTCGATGAAGAGCCTGTTCCCGGCGACCTGCAAGTTCAGCAACTACCGGGTCGACATCAAGACCATCGCGGCGGACACCAGCCTGGTGTGCATCGCGCCGGTCCCGGTGTGTGTGATTCAGAAGAACTGGAAGGAGTACTAGCATGAGGCAGCAGACGTACACGGGGTTCGCCCTGGC
>JANOCF010001183.1:0-8316 GCA_031412055.1 Holophagales bacterium
ACCCTGGAGGTCCTGGAAGAGAGCCTCCTGGAGTTCCCGGGAGCGCTCGTCCTGGAGGACGCTCCTGCGGAAGCTACGCCCTCCGGCTCCTTCGAAGGCACGGCGGGGATCGTCGAGAAGCAGCGGCCCGACCTCCCGCCCGCGATCCTGCGCGACGTCCGGGCAGCGAGCCAGGACGGCTTCGACCGGGTCGTCTTCGAGTTCGAGGGCAGCGCGATTCCCGGCTACCATGTCGAGTACGTGGACCGTCCGGTGATCCAGTGCGGATCGGGAGAGCCGGTCGAAGTGGCCGGAGACGGCTGGCTGGAGGTGCGTCTGACTCCCGCGCACGCGCACACCGAAGAAGGCCAGCCGACGGCCGGGGAACGCGAGCGCCGCCTCAGCCTGCCCATCCTGAAAGAGTTGCAGTCGACCTGCGACTTCGAAGCCCACGTGACCTGGGTGCTCGGCGTGGCGTCCCCCAACCGCTACCGGGTGCTGGAGCTGTCAAACCCGGCGCGGCTGATTGTCGACGTCCGGCACTGAGGTCCGGGCTAGCCCCGCTTCGCCTCCAGCTCCGTCCACCGCGCGTAGAGGCGCTCGACGTCCTGGCGGGCCTTCTCCATGGCTTCGCTACGGGCCTGGAGCTGGGCGGAGTCGGTGGCGACGGCGGGATCCTCCATCGCCGTCTGCGCGGC
Organism: Holophagales bacterium; assembly: GCA_031412055.1. GTDB lineage: Bacteria > Acidobacteriota > Thermoanaerobaculia > Multivoradales > UBA5704 > DATMER01. The sequence continues at coordinate 678 of JANOCF010001183.1, forward strand.
GGCGAGGGCGTTCTCGGCTTCCAGGATCTTCCCCTCCATCTGCTCCCACTCGAGCTTCTCCTTGTAGGAGAGCCGCCTGGTCTTGTCGTCCTTGGACGACTTCGGGGGCACCGGCTTGGACGCGGTCGCCTTCGGCGCGGACATCGGCGCGGCCTGGCGGTGCGCCTCCCACTGCGGGTAGTCGGCGAAGTAGCCGGCCTTGCCCTTGCCGTCCAGCGCCAGGATCATGGTCGAGACGTTCTCCAGCAGATAGCGGTCGTGGGTGACCAGGACGAGCGCTCCCGGGAACTCCAGGAGGCTCTCTTCCAGGACCTCCAGGGTCGGGATGTCCAGGTCGTTGGTCGGCTCGTCGAGGATCAGGAGGTCCGCGGGCTGGAGCATCAGGCGGGCGATCAGGATGCGGGCCTGCTCTCCTCCCGAGAGGCGCGAGACCGGCGTGTCGAGCTGCTCGGCCTTGAAGAGGAAGCGCTTGGCCCAGGACGCCACGTGCACCGAGCGGCCCTGGTAGAGCACCGAGTCGCCTTCCGGCGCCAGGGCGCGGCGCAGCGATACGGTGCGGTCCAGGGTGTCGCGGCCCTGCTCGAAGCGGATCGTCTTCAGCCACTCCGCCTTGTCGATCGTGCCCGCGTCGGGCTCCAGGCTGCCGTCGAGCAGCGAGAGCAGCGTGGTCTTGCCGCTGCCGTTCGGGCCGAGCAGGCCGAGCCTCGTGCCCGGGGTGAGCAGGACGTCGAGATTGGAGACGATCTTCCTGCCGTCGAACGACTTGGAGAGCCCCTTGGCGATCAGGAGCCGCTTGGTCTTGCGCTCCGAGGCGTTGAAGTCGAGCCCGACGCGGGCGCTGGTAGACGCGCTCGTCCTCTCCTTGACCTCTTCGAGCTCGGACTTGAGGCGTTCGGCCTCCTGGATGCGCCCCTTGGCCTTGGTGGTGCGCGCCTTGGCACCCCGCTGCAGCCACTCCACCTCGCGCCGCACCCGGTTGGCCAGCGAGGCCTGGTACTCGGCCTGGTTGCGCAGGATCTCGTCGCGCTTCAACAGGAAGTCGCTGTACTTCCCTGCCGACTGGAAGAGTCCGTCGGGATAGCGCCGGTCGAGCTCCAGCATGCGGGTAGCCACATTCTCCAGGAAGTAGCGGTCGTGGCTGACCACCATGTAGGCCAGCGGCTCGCTGCGGAGCAGCTCCTCCAGCCAGAGGATGCCCTCGACGTCGAGGTGGTTGGTGGGCTCGTCCAAGAGGAGGATGTCCGGGGCCCTGACCAGCTCCCGGGTGATGGCCAGGCGCTTGCGCCAGCCGCCGGACAGGATGTCGGCCGCCTGGTCCGGATCGTTGAACCCGGCGCGCCCAAGGTTGACGGCCACCCGCATGGACTTCTCGAAGTCCTCGGCCGGATCGCCGGACAGCGCTTCGGTGAGGACCTCCTCCACCGTCATGCCCGTTGGGAAGGTGGGATCCTGGGGGACGTAGCCCAGCCTGATCCCGCGGCGCACGGCCACGGACCCGGAGTCGGACTCCTCCATCCCGGCAAGGATACGCATGAGGGTCGATTTGCCCGAGCCGTTGGGGCCGATCAGCCCGACGCGGTCTCCCTCGGACAGACCGAAGGCGAGCCTTTCAAAGAGCGGGCGGGCACCAAAACCCTTGCCCAGGGATTCACATCTGAGTAGAACGGCGGGTGGCATAGAGGCGTCATTGTAGAGCACCGGGCAGCTCGGTGCTCCGGGGATGCCCTACGCCTGTCCGGGGCCGCTCACTCGTCTCTGATAGCATCCGGTCGCCGCCGCGCGCGGCCGCTCAAAGGAGAGGACATGCTGGCCGAACGGATACCCGAGATCCAGTCCGCCCTGGCCGAGGCCGGAGCCGACGGTTGGTTCTTCGCCTGCTTTCAGCTCAACGATCCGATCGGGCTCGACCTGCTCGGGCTTTCCGGAGAGGGCAAGCTGGTCTCCCGCCGCTGCTACTACGTGGTGCCCCGCGAGGGCGAGCCGCGCAAGCTCGTCCACGGCCTGGAGCCGGCGATGCTCGACCACCTGCCCGGCTCCAAGGCGGTCTACACCACCTGGCAGGAGCACCGCCAGCGGATGGACGAGCTGGTCTCCGGCTTCAAGCGCCTGGCCGCGCAGTACAGCCCAAACAACGAGCTGCCCTCGGTCTCCCGCCTGGATGCCGGCACCGCCGAGCTGCTCCGCGCCGCGGGCGTCGAGCTGGTCTCGGCCGCCGACATGGCCCAGCGCTTCGCCGCCACCTGGAGCCAGGAGCAGCTCGAAGGGCACCGCCGCGCCAACGTCCACCTCCACCGGATCGCGCTGGAAGCCTTCAACCGCGCGGGCGCCGCCCTGCGCAAGGGCGACCAGATCGACGAGTACGCGGTGCAGCGCTTCATCCTGGACGCCATGGACCAGGCGGGCCTGTGGGCCGAGTCCGACCCCATCGTCGGTGTCAACGCCCACAGCGCCGACCCGCACTACCAGCCCGGACCCGACCACAGCTCGCCGATCCGCCAGGGCGACTTCCTGCTGATCGACCTCTGGGCCAAGGAGAAGGCGGCGGGGAGCGTCTACGCGGACATCACCTGGTGCGGAGTCTGCGCCGCCTCGCCGGCCGACAGGCATCAGGAGATCTTCTCGATCGTGGCCGGCGCCCGCGACGCGGCCTGGGAGCTGGTGCGCAGCCGCTACCCCCGCCAGCCGGTGCGCGGGTTCGAGGTGGACGATGCTGCCCGCGAGGTCATCGTCAAAGCGGGCTACGGCGACAGGTTCATCCACCGGACCGGCCACTCGATCGGTACCTCGGACCACGGCCAGGGCGCCAACATGGACAACCTGGAGACGCACGACACCCGGCAGCTCCTGTCTATGACTGGATTCTCGATCGAGCCCGGCATCTATCTCACGGGCGATTTCGGGGTGCGCAGCGAGATCAACGTCGCCCTGACGCCCGAAGGACCGGAGATCACGGGCGGCGAGCCGCAGAGGGAGCTGCTCCGGCTGCTGGCGTAGCGGGCCTCTTCCTTATATATAAGGTAGGTGGACGCAGAGAGACCGGATCTTCGCGAGGGACATCCGACCGGTGAGAGCTGGCGGGCCGACGCCATGGCCCGCAGCCCTCACAGCCGCCTGGACCAGGAGATCCGCCGCCCCGACCAGAATTTCGACGAGGAGAAGTCGCTCGGCCTGTGCGCGGAGGTCACGCGCAACCTCCTGGGCGACTACGCTCCGGCGCTCCTCCTCCTCCCCATCTACGACCGCGAGCGGGTCCAGACGCTGCTCGCCTACACCTTCACGTTGTTCGACTTCGCCCGCCAGCGCGGGGTCGAAGGCGAGCGCCTGGCGCAGATCAACCGCTGGCAGTTCACGATGGAGTCGGTCCTCTCGGGTCAGCCCGTGGGCCAGCCGATCTTCGTGCGCATGGCCCGGGAGCACCGGCGCCGCGCCTGGTCCCCGGAATCGCTGGACGAGATCGCCGCCTGCGCCCGCCGACGGGCTACCCGTTCGCGTCCGGCCACGGTCGCCGAGGCCGACGCCGACGCCGAGCGCCTGGCCCGCGCCGTGGCGAGCACGTTGCTCGGCAAGGCCCCGCCCGGAGAGGTCAGCGCCTTTGCCGGAGCCCTGGTCCGCCTGCGCGCTCTTCAGAGTCTCGGCACCGAGGTGGCGGGCAAGCGCATCCCCCTGGCCGTCAGCGAGCTGCCGGAAGACTTCGGCGCGGACGGCGAGCTGCGCCCCAGCCCGCAAGACCTCGTGGAGGCCGCGCATCGGGAATGCGGGCGGCTGCGTCCCCGGCTGATGCGCTCCCCCCGCGGGCTGATCGACCTGCCCGCCGGCTACCGGCGCGCCGCGGTGTTCTGTCTCCTGGCCTCGCTTCAGCTCCTCACCCGGATCGAGGAGGGCGATGCGGATCTGCTGAAGACACCGCCCCAGCTGGGCGTGATGTCCAGGCTCGGGCTGCTGGCCCGGGCGCGGTTTTTTCGGGTGAGTTGATTACCCCGGCTCCACAAAGATCTTCGAAGCCGCCCGGAACCCCAAACTCAGCTCCTCGCCGTCCTCATACCGCAGGTCCACCGTGTCCGCGGCCTCGTCGCGGCGCTCCACGATCAGCGAGCTGCCCGGCTTGAGGCTCCGGCGCTCCAGGAGCTGCAGGAACTCCCGGCTCTGGTCTGCTACCCGCGCTACCCGCACCTGCGCTCCCAGGCCGCAGGTCAGCAGGCTCGGCCGCTCCGGCAGCTTCATCACCCCGTGCACGTCCGGGATCGGATCGCCGTGCGGATCGACCGACGGGAAGCCGAGCATCTCGTCCATCCGCTCCACCAGCCGGTCGGACATCGCGTGCTCCAGCTCCTCGGCTTCGGAGTGCACCTCGCTCCAGTCCATCCCCATGATCTTCACCAGGAACAGCTCGACCAGGCGATGGCGCCGGAGCACGTGCGCCGCGAGCTGGCGGCCCGGCTGGGTCAGCCGCACTCCGCTGTACGGCTCGTAGGTGACCAGGCCGCCGTCCGCCAGCGTCTTCACCATGGCCGTGACCGTGCCCGGCGCCACCTTGAGGGCAGACGCGATCTGGCCCATGGGCACCAGCGCCTCGGGATCGTCCTGCTGCTCGAGCAGGATGCACTTCAGGTAGTCCTCGACGGTGCTGGTCGGCATGAGGACAAGGGTACCTCAAAGTTGAGGCTGTAGCACGCTTGACATTTTGCCTGATGCAGGACAAGATTTTGGCATGTCAAAAACCTGGATTCACCACATCAAGCTTTTCCCGCTCGTCATCCTGGGTGTTGGGCTGGTATTAGCAGGATGCAGCGGTGGAGATACTCCGGCCGGAACGGAAGGACCCCTGCGCGTGGTCACCACCACCGGGATCATCGCGGACGTGGCGCAACGCATCGCCGGAGAGCACGCCCGGATCGAGGCGCTGATGGGACCGGGCGTCGACCCGCACCTCTACAAGGCGAGCGAGAGCGACGTCCGCCGGCTCTCCGAGGCGGAGCTCGTGCTCTACAACGGGCTCCACCTCGAAGGGAAGATGGGCGACATCCTCAAGAAGATGGGCACCAGCCGGCCCGTGATCTCGGTGAGCGACGACATCCCGGAAGAGCTGCTCCGCCAGCCGCCCGAGTTCAAGGGGCTGCACGATCCCCACGTCTGGTTCGACGTGTCGCTGTGGATGAAGACCCTGGGACCGATCGCCCGGGAGCTCGCGAAGCTCGACCCCGAGCACGCCGCCGAGTACCAGGGCAACGCCGCGGCCCTGGAGAAGGAGCTGGGCGAGCTCGACGCGTGGATCGAGACGCAGATCGAAACGATCCCCAAGGAGCGCCGGGTCCTGGTCACCGCCCACGACGCGTTCGGCTACTTCGGCCGGCGCTACGGCATGGAGGTGTTCGGCATCCAGGGGATCAGCACCCTTTCGGAGGCGGGCCTCAAGGACATGGACCGGATCGTCGACCTGGTGGTGAGCCGCGAGGTGCCGGCCGTGTTCATCGAGGCCAGCGTGCCCCGGCGCTCCATCGAGGCGGTGCAGGCCGCGGTGCGGTCGCGCAAGCACGAGGTGGAGATCGGCGGCCAGCTCTACTCCGACTCCCTGGGCGCCGCCGGCAGCCCGGAAGGGACCTACGCGGGCATGGTCCGCGCCAACGTCAACACCATCGTCAACGCGCTGAAGTGAGGTCGAAGTCATGAGCTCCAAGCCGCAGGTCGTCAAACTGCCGGAGACCGGGGAATTCCCTGTCTCCGATCCCAAAGTGCCGGCCATCGAGGTCCACGACCTCACCGTGGCCTACCGCACCCAGCCGGTGCTCTGGGACGTGGACCTTGCCCTGCCCGAAGGGAAGCTCATCGCCATCGTGGGGCCGAACGGCGCCGGCAAGAGCACCCTGCTCAAGGCGATCCTCGGACTGATCCCGTCCGTGACCGGCTGGGTGCAGATCTTCGGCGACACCTACGCGAAGCGCCGCTCCTGGGTGGGCTACGTGCCGCAGCGCGAGAGCGTGGACTGGGACTTCCCCACCAGCGCCCTGGACGTGGTGACCATGGGGCTCTACGGCCGCATCGGCTGGCTGCGCCGCCCCGCGAAGCACCACCGCGAGATCGCCCTCTCCTGCCTGGACAAGGTGGGGATGCAGGATCTCGCACACCGCCAGATCAGCCAGCTCTCGGGCGGCCAGCAGCAGCGGGTCTTCCTCGCCCGCGCCCTTGCCCAGGATGCCCGGCTCTACCTCATGGACGAGCCCTTCGCCGGCGTGGACGCCACGACCGAGCGCGCCATCCTCACGCTGCTCAAGGAGCTGCGCGACACCGGCCGCACCGTGGTGGCGGTCCACCACGACCTCCAAACCGTGGCGGAGTACTTCGACCACGTCGTCCTGCTCAACATGCGGCTGGTGGCCTCCGGCCCAGTGACGACCACGTTCAACGCCGAGAACCTCCAGCGCACCTATGGCGGCCGGCTGACCGTCCTCACCCAGGCCACCGAGGCGCTGCTCCAGAAGCGGCCCCTGGAGTCCGGCGGCAAGGAGTAGGGCCATGGAGCTGTCCTTCACCGCCCGCAACGTCCTCATCGGCGCGACGCTCCTCGGCGCCCTGGGAGGCACCCTCGGCAGCTTCGCCCTGCTCCGCCGCCAGAGCCTGCTCGGCGATGCCCTCGCCCATGCCGCGCTGCCCGGGGTCTGCCTCGCCTACCTGATCACCGGGACCAAGTCGCCGCTTCCGCTGTTCGCCGGAGCGCTGGTCGCCGGACTGCTCGGCTCGATGCTGATCCTCGCCACCGTGCGCTGGAGCCGGATCAAGGAGGACTCGGCCATCGGCATCGTCCTCTCGGTCTTCTTCGGCATCGGCATCGTCCTCCTGACCCTGATCCAGAAACTGCCGTCGGGCAACCAGAGCGGCCTGGACAAGTACCTGTTCGGCCAGGCCGCCACGCTGGTCACGGAAGACCTTCAGGTAATGGCCGTGCTCGGGGCGGTGGTCGTGGCGTTCGTCATCGCCTTCTACAAGGAGTTCAAGCTCCTCTCCTTCGACTCGGCGTTCGGCTCCAGCCTCGGCCTGCCCATGCGCCGGCTGGAGATCCTCCTCACGCTGCTCCTCGTGGTGGTCGTGGTGGTGGGACTTCAGACCGTGGGCGTGGTGCTGATCGTGGCGACTCTGATCACCCCGGCGGCCGCGGCCCGGCAGTGGACCGACCGCCTCGGCTCCATGGTGCTCCTCTCGGCCGGGATCGGCGCCGCGGCCGGCATCGCCGGCTCGCTGGCCAGCGCCACCGTGCCCCGGCTGCCCACCGGCCCGGTGATCGTCCTGGTCTCGAGCACGGTTCTGATCCTCTCCCTGCTCCTGGCTCCCCAGCGCGGGATCCTCTGGGGGATGCTGCGCGAGCGCCAGGCGGCGGACCGCATCCGGCGGGAGAACCTGCTCAAGGACCTCTACCTGCTGGGCGAGCGCAAGCTGGACTGGGAGACGCCCCTGACCTGGCCGCACCTGATGGGCGTGCGCGGCCAGTCGGGCGGAGAGCTGGCCCGCAGCGCCCGGCCGCTGATCGCCGACGGCCTGGTGCAGCGCGAGGGCGACGCCCTGCGCCTGACCCCGGACGGCCGGAGCGAGGCCGAGCAGGTGGTGCGCAAGCACCGCATCTGGGAGGTCTACCTGACACGCCGCCTGG
>JANOCF010001184.1:0-6737 GCA_031412055.1 Holophagales bacterium
CACGTCTGGACGAGGAGCGTGCACGCAGCCTGGCGGCGCTCGGCCGCAAGCTCGGGGCGACCCCCTTCATGGTGCTGCTCGCCGCGTTTCAGGCACTCCTGCGCCGGTTGTCGGGCGGCCAGGAAGACCTGGTAATTGGAACCGCTGTCGCGAACCGCAACCGAGTGGAGACGGAGCCGGTCGTCGGGTTCTTCGTCAACACACTGGCGCTGCGTGGGAATGTCTCGGGCGATCCGCCCTTCCCGGAGCTTGTGGCGCGAGCGCGGGCTACCTCGCTGGAAGCCAACGCCCATCAGGACCTCCCCTTCGAGCGTCTGGTCGAGGAGCTGCAGCCCGAGCGTAGCCTCTCCCATGCGCCAGTGTTCCAGGTAATGCTCGGCCTGCAGAATGCGGCTGTCGCAACGTTGAGCTTGCCTGGGCTCACCCTCGAGCCGGTGCAAGCCGGCCGAGGGGGTGGCGTGAAGTTCGATCTCAGTCTCCACTTCGCCATCGCCGAGGGAGCCGAAGGCATAGCGGGGAGTTGGGAGTACAACTCCGACCTCTTTGACGCCGCCACGGTCGTGCGGATAGCGGGCCACTTGGATACGCTGTTGGCAGAAGTGTTGGCAAGGTCCGATCTGCGGCTCTCTGAGCTGTCGATCTTCTCGGCGGCTGAGCTCCATCAGCTCCGGGTGGAGTGGGGCGGCACCGGAGCCAGCAGGCCGGCGCACACGGTCGTCGACCATTTCGAGGAGCGGGCGTCTGCCGCTCCAGACGCGGTTGCAGTCGTCTTTGAGGGTCAGGCCCTTAGGTACGGAGAGCTCGACCGCCGCGCCGGCGGTTTGGCCCGGCGACTGCGGCGGCTCGGAGTTGGACCTGGCACGATCGTGGGTCTGCGCTTGGAGCGCTCCCTGGATCTAGTTGTAGGGCTGCTCGGGATCTGGAAGGCCGGGGGAGCCTACCTGCCTCTCGACCCGGCCTATCCGGAGGAGCGTCTGGCCTTCCTGGTAGAGGACGCCGGAGCGGCTCTGGTGCTCACGGAAGCAGAGGGAGACGAGGGGCCATGGCGGAGTGATGTGAACCCGTCGAGCCCAGCCTACGTGATCTACACCTCGGGCTCGACCGGTCGGCCCAAGGGGGTGCTCGTCGAGCACGGAAGCCTCGCCCACACGCTGGCAGCGAGCCGTGAGCTTTTCGGCTGGACTATCGACGACTCCATCCTGTGTCTGGCGCCGTTTTCCTTTGACATCTTCCTCTTCGAGCTGCTCAGCCCCCTGCTGACGGGAGGCACCTGCCGCCTGATGGGGCTCTCTCCGACCCTGGATGTCGGTGTGGTGGTCGGGCTGCTGCCCGAGGTGACGCGGCTGCACGCAGTACCGGCGGTGATGCGTCAGATCACGGAAGCGGCGGCTGGGCGGAGCTTCCCGCGCCTGCGGACTCTGTTCGTCGGGGGCGACATCGTTGCCCCGGACCTGCTGGTGCAGATGCGCGAGGCGTTCCCGGGAGCGGAGGTGCGGGTGCTGTACGGCCCCACGGAGGCGGCGATCCTTGCCACGAGTTGGACGGTGCCGGTGGACGTGGAGCGGACGCTGATCGGCCGGCCTTTGCGGGGCGTGCAGGTGCTCATCGCCGATGCCAAGGGGCTGCCGGCGCCGCTGGGTGCGGACGGAGAGCTTTGGATCGGTGGTCCGGGCGTGGCGCGCGGTTATCTCGCCCGCGAGGAGCTGACGGCCGAGCGGTTCCGGGAGGTTGGAGAGAGCCGTTTCTATCGCACGGGCGATCGGGCGCGCTGGCGTCCGACGGGTGAGCTGGAGTTCCTGGGGCGGCTCGACGATCAGGTCAAAGTGAGGGGCTTCCGCATCGAGCCGGGCGAGGTGGAGGCCGCCCTGGCGGGCTGCCCCGGGGTACGGACTGCGGCGGTTGTGGTTCGTGAAGACCGGGACGGTGGGCGCTCCCTGGTGGGCTTCGCCGTGCCCGGGGAGGGAAAGGCTCCCGCGCCCGCCCGGCTCCGCGCCCGCCTCGGCGAGGTCCTTCCGGACCACATGGTGCCGGCCCGGATCGTCCTTCTCGATCGTCTGCCCCTGACCTCACACGGCAAGGTGGATCGCAAGGCTCTCGCCGCCATGCCCCTGGAGACCCGAGGGAACCCGGAGAGCCGCTTCACCGCGCCCCAGACGCCGGTCGAGGAACTGCTGGCCAGCCTCTTCGCCGATATCCTCGGGCTCGGAAGCGTCGGAGAGGAGGAGAGCTTCTTCGATCTGGGCGGCCATTCGCTGCTCGCCACTCAGGCCGTCTCCCGGGTCCGGAAGGCCTTCGGGATCGAGCTGCCGCTCCGCGACCTCTTTGAGGCACCGACGGTCCGAGGTTTGGCCGGCAGGATCGAAGCGTCGATCCGGCAGGGTCGAGGGCTGGAGGTCCTCCCTCTGACGCCGGTGGTGCGCAGCGGCGAGATTCCCCTCTCCTTTGCTCAGGAGCGCCTCTGGTTTTTGGACCGCCTGCGGCCGGGCGGGAATGCGTACAACATGCCGGTGGCCCTCGCGTTGCGCGGCAGGCTCGACGTTCCGGCGCTCGCTGCAAGCCTCTCAAAGGTCGTCGCCCGGCATGAGACGCTGCGCACGACCTTCCCCAGAGTCGAAGGGTGGCCGGTGCAGAAGATCGCGCCTCCTGCCCCGGTCCGGCTCTCCCTTGTGGACCTCACCGCATTGCCGGACGGACGTTGTGAGGAGGAAGGTCGCTGGTTGGCGCGGGATGAGGCGTCCCTCCCGTTCGATCTCGGGCGCGGCCCGCTGACACGGGTCGTCCTCCTGCGCTTCAGCGACGAGCGCTACCTCACCCTCCTAACGCTTCACCATATTGTTTCGGACGCCTGGTCCATGGGCGTTCTGGTCCGCGATTTGGGTGAGATCTACGGAGCCTTCACCTGTGGCCGTCAGCCGGTCCTCCCCGATCTGCCGGTTCAGTATGCGGACTTCGCGGTCTGGCAGCGGCAGTGGCTTTCCGGGGAGGTGCTGGCGGCTGAGGTGAGGCACTGGCGGGAGCGCCTCGAAGGCGCGCCCGCAGTGATCGATCTGCCGCTCGACCGGTCCCGAACCGCGGCTGCCAGCCTCGGGGGAGGGCATCGGAGGCTCACGCTCGATTCCGGAAGGACCGAAGGGCTCAAGAAGCTGGGGAGGAGGCAGGGGGCCACCCTTTTCATGACCCTTCTCGCCGCCTTGGGGACCCTGCTGCAGCGCCACGGAGCGGGGGACGACATACCTATCGGCACTCCGATTGCCAACCGGAACCGCGCCGAGATTGAGGGGCTGATCGGGTTCTTCGTGAACACGCTCGTACTGCGCACCGAGCTGTCGGGGTGCCGGTCCTTCATCGACCTGCTCGATCACGTGCGGGAGCGGATGCTGGACGCGTATTCGCACCAGGACCTCCCCTTCGAAAAGCTCGTCGAGGAGCTGCGTCCCGAGCGCGATGCCGCTCCTTCGGCCCATTCGCCGTTTTTTCAGGTGATGTTCGCGCTGCAGAACATCCCGATGGGGCCGCTGGAGCTGCCCGGGCTGACGATCCGCACCGCCGGAGGCAACGAAGGCAGATCTTTGTTCGACCTGACACTGACCCTCCAGGAGCGGGAGGGCGGCCTGGAGGGGGTCTGGGGTTATTCGGCCGATCTCTTCGACGATTCGACGATCGCGCGGCTCTCCGGGCGTCTGGAGGTGCTGCTGCACGGAATCGTGGCCCATTCGGAGGCGCGCCTCCTCGAACTGCCTCTGATCCCCGACTCGGAGCGGCACCAGCTCCTGGAGTGGGGCGCGCCGGGAACTACCCTCTCCCTGAAGCTGCCTGTGTTGCTCCGTTTCGAGGAGCAGGTGAAGAGGACCCCCGACGCTCCGGCGATCGTCTTCGGCGAAAGAACGCTCACGTTCGCCGAGCTCGACCGGCGGGCTGGCGCCCTGGCGCGGCGTCTGCACGGGGCGGGAGTCGGACCTGAGGTCCGTGTCGGCCTGCTCTTGGAACGCTCCGGCGACCTCGCCGTGGCCATCCTGGGGATCTGGAAGGCCGGCGGAGCCTACGTCCCTCTCGATGCTGCTCTCCCCAAGGCGCGCCTGTCGCTCCTGGCCAGGGATCTCGACATTCTGTTGACTCAGGCGATCCTGCGGAATCTCGCGGCCGAGGTCGGAGACCAGCGGACCATCCTGGTCGACGAGGTTGCCGACGGGATGGTGGTGCTTCCTCCGCTGTGCCCGGGGGACCTGGCCTACGTCATCCACACCTCGGGGACTACCGGGACTCCGAAGGGCGTCCTCGTCGAGCACGGGAATCTCGGCCACACCCTCAATGCGGTGCAGGAGGCCTTCGGCTTCTGCGTGGGGGACCGGATGCCCTGCCTGGCTCCGTTCTCTTTCGACATCTTTCTCTTCGAGCTGCTGGCGCCGATCCTCGCCGGCGGCACGGCGGAGCTGATCCCGCTGCGGCCGGCCCCCGATCTGGCCGCCCTAGTGGGCGCGCTGGAGAGGATGACCCTGCTCCACGCCGTGCCCTCGCTCATGCGGCAGATCGTCGAGGCCGTCGAGCGCCGGGGAGGGTGCCGGAGCCTCCGCCGCGTCTTCGTAGGCGGAGAAGCGGTACCGGCGGACCTGCTGGCCGCCATGCGCCGGGCCTTCCCCGCTGCCGGGATCTCGGTCCTCTATGGCCCCACCGAAGGGACGATCCTGGCCGCCAGCTCCGACGCCGGCACGGAAAGGGACCGCACCCTCCTAGGGCGGCCTCTCGGGCCCACGGAGCTGCGGCTGCACGATTCGACCGGAAATCCGGTGCCGATCGGGGTGCCCGGCGAGCTCTGGATCGGCGGACCTGGGGTCACCCGTGGCTATCTTCACCGGCCTGAAGCGACCGCGGAGCGGTACGTGCCATACGCGGGCGGGCGCTGGTACCGGACCGGGGATCTGGCGCGCTGGCATACGGACGGGACGCTCGAGTTCCTCGGCCGGGTCGATCAGCAGCTCAAGGTGCGCGGCTTCCGCATCGAACCGGGCGAGATCGAGGCGGTGCTGGCGCAGCATCCCACAGTGGGCCGGGCGGTGGTCGCGGCGTGCGGCGACGAGGGGCACCGGCATCTGGTCGCCTACGTCGTACCGCTGCCGAGAGCCACGGCCGCGGCCAGAGAGCTGGCCGGATTCCTGCGGGACAGGCTGCCCGCCTATATGGTCCCGGAAGCGTGGATCCTGATCGATGCGATCCCGCTGACCCCGCACGGCAAGGTGGACTACGGCGCCCTCGCGCGGCTCGGAGAGGCGCGGCAGCCCGCGGCGGCGTTCGTCGCACCGCGGTCGCCCCTCGAAGGGCTGCTGGCCGGTCTCTGGAAGCAGGTCCTTCAGGTCGAGAGGGTCGGAGTCGAGGATCACTTCTTCGATCTTGGCGGCAACTCGATCAAAGCCGCGGTGCTGGTCAACCTAATTCAGGAGCGGCTCGGCGAGCCGGTGGCCGTCACATCGCTTTTTGAGGCACCGACCGTGGCCCGCCTGGCCGTCTACCTGGAGGCGAATCATGCAGGTGCCGTGGCCCGGCTCGTCGCGCCGGCCCCCGCGGGAATCGAGTCGGACCTCCTGGCTCGGCTGCGGGCTTTGTCGGGGAGTGAGTTGGAGACGGTCTGTCAGCTTCTCGGCATCGACCCCGCTGTCCTGGCACCGCCGACACTGGAGCGCATCGAGCCCGTCCCTCGCGGACCGCAGGCGCTCCTGCCGCTCTCGTTCGCGCAGCAGCGCCTCTGGTTCCTGCACCAGCTCGCCCCTGGCCTCTCCGCGTACAACATGCCGCTGGTCCTGCGGCTCCATGCGCGGCTTGACCGGGCGGTTCTCGCGGCGGGCTTGACGGAGGTGGCACGCCGGCACGAGATCCTGCGTACGACCTTCCCGGCCGTCGATGGCGAGCCCGTCCAGGAGATCAGGGACGAGGCCCGCGTGGAGCTGCCCTTCGTAGATCTCACCGGCCTGGGCGGGGCCGAAAGGGAGGCGGAGAGCAGGAGGCTCGCCACTGAAGAGGCCGCACGGCCGTTCGACCTTCAAGAGGGTCCGCTGTTGCGAAGCACGCTCGTGGCTCTGGGGCTGGAGGACTTCGCGCTGCTCCTCACGTTGCACCACATTGTGAGCGACGGCTGGTCCATGGGCCTGCTGGCGACGGAGCTGGGAGAGGCCTGCGCCAACCTGTCTCAGGGCCGGTATCCCTCTCTGCCGGCCATACCAGTACAGTACGCGGACTTTGCGGCTTGGCAGCGATCCTGGCTCTCGGGGGAGAAACTCGAGGGCCTGCTCTCCTGGTGGAAGGAGGAACTGGCGGACGCGCCGGAAGTGCTGGAGCTGCCGCTGGACCGGCCGCGCCCCGCGGTCCAGCGGTTCCGTGGGGGGCATGTCCCCGTGCGGATCTCCGGCGAGGTTTCCCGCCGGCTGGTGGCACTCGGACGGGAGCGCGAGGCGACCCCGTTCATGGTCCTCCTGGCGGGATTTCAGGCACTGCTCTCCCGTCTTTCAGGCCAGGAGGACCTGGTGGTCGGCTCGCCCGTGGCTGGCCGCAACCGCACTGAGACGGAACTGCTGATCGGATTCTTCGTGAACACCCTCGCGTTGCGTGGTGATCTCGCGGGAGACCCCGGCTTCACCGATCTCGTCGGGAGGGTGCGGGTCCGGTCCCTGGGAGCCTACGCCCATCAGGATGTCCCCTTCGAGAAGCTGGTGGAGGAACTGCGTCCCGAGAGGACCCTCACCTGGTCG
>JANOCF010001185.1:0-2973 GCA_031412055.1 Holophagales bacterium
GACGAGCAGATTCTCCCGGAACACCGGGCAGAGCGTCTCGCTTCCGCGCCGGCAGAGGCCGCAGGTGCCACAAGCCACGTGATGGGGGACGGCGACCCGGTCTCCGATCGCGAACCCGCGGGTCCCCTCGCCCAGGACTTCCACCGTCCCGACCACCTCGTGGCCCAGGACCGCGCCGACGGCTGCCGTGGCATTGCTCAGCTTGAAGAGATCGGTGCCGCACAGGCCGGCACAGCGCAGGCGCAGGACCAGCTCACCGGGACCGGGCACGGGACGCGGCCGGGTCTCGACGAGCACGGCTCCGCCCTCCGCGCAGGCGGCGACCTTCATCTGGGGAGGCATCAGGGGTGGCGTGCTCACCGGGGCTTCCATGGCGCTCCGAATCGTAGTGGCAGAGGCCACCTCTCGCAAGAAGCGTCGCAAGAAGCGGCCGAATGGCTCGGAACTTGAATATAAAATGCCGCAACATGACCCGCAGAGTGAGCCCTCGCCGTCCGAGACGAGTCCAGGTGCAGTTCTGGAAGCGTGGCGAGCCCCACGCCTACCCGGGATACACGACCAACATCTCCTTGACCGGCATGTTCATCGCCTCGCGGAGCCCGTTCCCGCCCGGGACACGGCTGCGGGTCGAGGTGCTGGAAGGGAACCGGGGCTTCATGGTCGAGGGAGTGGTTGCCCACGCAAGGAGCATCCGGGGCGAGCTGATGCGGCTGAGCCAGCCCGGCATGGGCGTCCGGTTCCTCGACGTGGAGGAGCTGGTGAAGGAGCTGATCCCGTCGGTGTTTGGGGCCAGCAGTATTAGCGGCGTCAGCGGCATGAGCGGCGATCCCGCGGCTCCCCTGGCCCAGGCGGACCCGGTCGACCAGCTCCCTCCGCTGGAAGCCGGAGCCGTGGAGCGGGAGTCCATCTGGTCGCCGGTGCAGACCCTTTCGGAGCCGCCACCCGCCCGTCCTTCCACGTCCCCGCCGGTCCGGATGGGCGAGCCGATTCCCACCCCTCGGGAAGGCGGAGGGACCTTCGCCGTCCACTTCCTCAATCCCGGCGAGTTCGTCGAGGTCTACCAGCGCGACATCGTAAACGGCGGTCTCTTCGTCTCGACCCGCTACCCCGGCCGCCTGCAGGAGACGGTCAGCGTGGAGCTTCACCCGCCGTTCCCCCAGGCCGAGCCCGTGCTCGTGCGCGCCCGGGTGGTCCAGCGCTTCGAGCCCTCGGGCGACAACCTCGGCCCCAACCTTCTGTCCGGAATGGGAGTCGAGCTCCTGGACCTGCCGGGCCTGGTGGAGAAGCTCCAGCCCTTCGTCGTCCAGCGGCAAGGCTAAGGGCCAGGAGCCGGCGCGGGACTGCCTGCGGGAGCCGGAGTGGCCGTTCCGCCCTGGGGCGCCGGAACGGGCTCGATGATCCTGTCCGCCATGGTGTCCGGGTCCGGCGGCCACGGTACCAGCAAGCCCTTGCCGATCCCCTCTGCCACCGGACGCCCGTACAGGCGGTCCACCAGGTGTATGGCAGCCTCGTAGCTCCGCGCTCCGCCCTGCGAGGTGATGATCTTGCCGGCATCCACGAAGCTGACGTTGATGCGCAGGTCCACTCCCGGGAAGAGCTGGGAGAAGCGGCCGTAGTCGTCGGGGAACGTGGTGGCCGGGATCCCCTGCAGCAGGCCGGCCTTGGCCAGGAGGAAGGCTCCGTCGCAGAGCGACAGGACGTGCCGCGCCTGGCCCCCGGTGGTGCGTACCCAGTCGATGAGCGCCTGGTTCTGAAGGTCGGCGTCCATGCTCCCCCGGGCGCTTGGGAGGACCAGGATGTCCATGGCCGGCGCGTTGGCGAACGAGTGGTCGGGCGTCAGCTTGAGCCCCTCGAACGTGGTGACGGGCTGGCCGTCGGGAGAGACCGTGAAGACCTGGATGCCCGGCTTGGTGTGGAACGACGTGTGATGGAAGACGTCGAACGGCGCCGCCAGCTCCGTGTTGTAGACGCCGTTGACGACCAGGAAGCCTGCGCGGAGAGGCCGGTCCCTCGGCAGGTCGGGAGCCGGTCCGGTCTGGCCGGGGACCTGGGTGGTGTTCGTGGGGTTCGCGGAGTTCGCGACAGCCTGGTCCCCGGGTCCAGGGGCTGCCCCTCGGGGAATCGGCGTGGGCGACTCGACGGCAGGATTTGGAGACCGGTTCGCGGCCGAGGTCTCGCTGCCGCCCTCCGGGGCCTTGGCCCGGCAGGCGGACATTCCACAGAGTGCCGCAAGCAGAAGAGCGGCGGCAGGAAGTGATGAGGCTCGGCGGCGGATCATGGTCATTCTCCGTTATCCAGGAAGTAACCGGGAAGGCAAACCCCGGGCTGACGGTTCTCAAAGCAAGAACCCCGCCACGAGCCGTCCGGCTCCCTGGCGTAGAATAGAAGACCACGCGGCCCGTCTCGCGGCCGTCAAGGAGGTTTAAAAGTGCCCTATAGCCCAATGTTGGTCCGACCGATGCGCGAAGAGCTGACGAGCGCCGGTGTGAAGGAACTGCTGACCCCGCAGGACGTCGATGCATTCATGGCCGAGAAGAGCGGCACGGCCATGCTGATCGTCAACTCGGTCTGCGGCTGCGCCGCGGGCATGGCGCGTCCCGGCGTCCGTCTCGCCCTGCAGCACGAGCGGCGTCCCGACCGTGTCGCCACCGTGTTCGCGGGCCAGGACCTCGAAGCCACCGCGCGTGCCCGGTCCTACATGCCGGACATCCCGCCGTCCAGCCCGTCCATCGCCTTCTTCAAGGACGGCGAGCTGGTCAGCTTCATCCCGCGCCACCGGATCGAGAGCCGGAACGCCGACGCGCTGGCGGGCGACATGGTGTCCGTCTTCAACGAGCACTGCGCAGTTCCCGCTAGCTGAGGGCGAGCCGATGGGGACCTTCCATCAAGGCAAGAGCGAGCTCCACGGCATCACCGTGGTGGTGGATACGACAGGGCCGGAGATCGTCGTCGGCCGCTGCGACGACATGGACG
>JANOCF010001186.1:0-3180 GCA_031412055.1 Holophagales bacterium
ACCGCGTCCTCCCCGTGGTCCTCGCCGCCGGCCGCGCGATCGGGGCGGCCATCGCCGGCTTGACCGGCGCCCTCGATGTCCGCCACATCACGATCGTCGGCAGCGCGACGGCGCTCGGGGACCGGTGGTTCGACGCGATCCGCGAGGAGGCCGGCCGGCGCAGCCTCGGCCCGCTCGCGCGCGACACGCGGATCCTCGACGGCGGCACCGGCGAGGACGTGACGCTGCTCGGCGCCTGCGCGCTGCTGCTCACCCGCGAGCTCGGCCTGACGGTGCACCGATGACCGGCATCGACAGCACAGCCGGCGCGCCGTTGACCTTGAAGGTGGCGTTGGCGCCCGCAGGCGTCTTCGTGGGGTGGCCGGCGGCCGTGGCATGGAAGGTCATGGCCGTGAGCTCGATCGGCTCGCCGTTCTCGTTCAGCCAGTCCACGTCCATCTCGTCGACGATCTTGCTGAAGTCGTGGCGCGTCTCGACGCTCGTGGCGGAGCCGTCGATGACCACGTGGCGCGGCAGGCCGCCGTCGTGGATCGTGTCCAGGGGCGGATGCGGCGGCCGGCGGCCGGCGCGGCCGGGGATGAAGAAGGGATAGCCCGGGTGCTTGCCGTCCCAGCTGAGCGGGTCGACCTGGCCGTTGTTGTTGAGCGCGATCTGGCCGGGCGCTGGAGCCATGGGCAGCACCGGGATGGGCACCACGCCAGGGATCGGCGTGCCGCGCACGATCTCGCCGTCGGGCAAGGCGCGGGAACCGAGGGCCGGCAGGCCGTTGTCGAGCACCGTGCCCCTCTCCAGGACATCGTGCACCCGCCAGAGACCCCACATCCCCTGCGCGAAGTGGGGATAGAAGTGGCAGTGGAAGATCGCGTCCCCGACCGTGCGGTTGCGGTTGCCGCTGCCCCGGTAGGCGATCTCGTAGGTGAACGACGCCCCCTGGCCGATGGTCTGGCTGTCCAGGTAGGCCGAGCGGTCGCTGCGCGGCGTGTGCAGCCACTGGTGGGCGTGCAGGTGGAAGACGTGGTGGTCGTCCGAGCCGGCGTGCAGGTTGCGGAACTTGACGTGGTCGTTCAGATAGCTGTGGTAGACGTTGGACGGATCGTCCGGATAGAACGCCCTGGTGGCCTTGCGGCCGGGCGTTGGCTGGCAGTTGATGCCCTCGCGGAGCTCCTGGACGGTGCAGGGCCTGCTGGCCGGCACGTCCACCACCATGGCCGGGTCGCCCACGGCCCACGAGGAGAGGAAGAACTCCTCGTACTTGCACTCGTCGCAGTCGTGGACCGGCCCCACGCCAAGGCGGTTGGCGAGGATCTCGGCGCCGATGCCGCCGGTGCCGTAGTTGATGGCGAACGCGTCGCGGGCACTGTGCAGCGGGAACTGGAGGATCTCGTCCTCGAAGTGCGGAAAAGCCTGCACGGCGCCGATCTCGTCGTGGAAGATGATCGTAAACTCCCGGAACGGCTGCTCGCGGTTGGGATAGGTGGGCGTGCTCGCGGGCTGCGTGCCGGCCGTGAAGTTGCCGGCGTTCGGCCCGGTGATGATCGCGGTCAGGTCCGAGTGGACGATCACGCCGCTGCTGTCGATCATCTTGAGGATGGGCCGCCCCGCGAACGGGTGCGTGTTGGGATAGACGGCGTTGTAGTTGATCGTCGGCAGGTTGCCGATCGAGATGCCGGCGGCGAGATCGAGGTCCTCGCGGGTGACCTGGCTGCGGTACCACTCCGAGCCGCGAGGCTCGACGTTGATCGCCCCGAACAGGCCGGCCGAGATGCTGCCGGCGTCTCCCTCGCCGCCCGCGATCGCGCCCATGCTGTGCATCAGGTAGCCGCCTTCGCGCTCGGCGTAGACGCGGTATCTGGTGCTCTGGCCGGGGAGGATCACGCCGGTGTTGATGTTGGCCCCCACGTAGGAGCCGTCGTCGTGGATGTTGTTGACGACCTGCATGCCGACGACATGGATCGAAGCGGCGCGCGTGGCGGGCTGCTGCTGGTCGACCGGCGAGGGGGCGAGCAGGTTGGTGAAGTTGATGAACAGGCAGTCGCCGACGTTCATGCGCAGCACCAGCGGGCGCGGCCGCTTGCCGGGCCGGAGCGCGACCTTGCCCGGCGTCAGCTTCGTGGTCGAGCTGCTGGTGGACACCACGTCGTGCTCCAGGGCGTACATCATCCCCTGCGGCTCGACCGCGCCGAAGCGGTTCCAGAAGTACACCTGGTCCAGGGCGACGACGTTCGCCTGCACGATGTTTTCGCATTCGGCGGGGACGGGCGGCTCGCGCTGGGCGGACGCCAGGGTAGGCAGCAACAGCACGGCGACGGCGAGGGACGTGGAGCGGAGCAGGGCGCGAAGTTCGGGCACGGTGTCCTCCTGCGGTATACGAGCTCAGGCTCTCAGCGAACGCATACGATCATGGCGCTCGTTCCTGCAAGAATCATCCCCTGATTTAAATAAGGATTTTTGCCAAAGCGCGTTCTCTTGCCGAAAGAAAAGAGGGACGGAAGCCGTGCCGTGTGACGGCCGGACGGAATGAGGAGCGGAGGAAAAAACGGGACCGGGGATTGTCGGGTTTACCCGAGGCTGTCCAGCTCCGCCAGCATCCGGTCGACCTCTTCCTCGGTGTTGTAGAAGTGAGGGGAGACACGGAACCGTCCCGCCCGGACGGCGACTCCCACGCGCCGCTCGGCCAGGATCTTCACGAGGTCCTCGGCGCTGCGCTCGGGGTGGACGGCGGTGACGATGCCGGACGTCTCTGCCGGTGCGCGGGAGCTGATGATCTGGAATCCCCGCTCGGCCAGGCCGTGGGCGGCGCGCTCGGTCAGGGCGAGGACGCGGCGCTCGACCTCCTCTGTGCCCGCCTCCAGCAGGATCTCCAGCGAGCCTCCCAGCGCCGCGATGCCGTAGGCGTTCAGGGTGCCGCTCTCGAAACGCTTCGCGCCCTCGCTGAAGTCAATCCGGAGATCGGTCCAGCCGATCATGTTGCTCATGGAGCGCCAGCCGGCTCGGGTGGGCCGCAGGCGTTCCAGCACCCGGTCCGAAATGTAGAGGAGGCCGATACCCTCCGGGCCGAGCAGCCACTTGTGGGCCGAGGCCACGGCCACATCGATCAGGTCGCGCTCGACATCGAGAGCCAGACCGCCAAGCCCCTGGATGACATCCACCACGAACAGGGCGCCCCGATCGCGGCAAGCC
>JANOCF010001187.1:0-6531 GCA_031412055.1 Holophagales bacterium
TGATGGAGTGAGCTGCCCTCGAAGTCTCCCGCCCACACCCCCACCGGGACAGGGGGACAGGGGGGTGAGTCTTATCTTCTCTTCGTCTTCAAAGTCCGCCGCCGAGCCCCCAGGGTCACCTTGGGCTTCAGCTCCGTATACGGCTCCACGCCCGGAACCGTGCAGCGCGGCAGCTCCTCGCCGAGCGCCTCTTCAATCTCCTTGACCGTCGGCTTGTCCATCCAGGTTCCGATCGAGGAGACGATGCCGCGGGCGCTGCCGCGGGCGGTACGGCCGGCGCGGTGGATGTAGTCCTCCACCGTGTCGGGCATCTCGTAGTTGATGATGTGGCGAATGCCGGGGACGTCGATGCCCCGCGACGCGATGTCGGTGGCGACCAGGATGCGGTGCTGGCCCTCGCGGAAGCCCTTGAGCGCCTCCGTCCGCTGTCCCTGGGAGAGGTCGGAGTGGATGCGCTCCACCGGATGCCCCTCGCGCTCCAGGACCCGGCTCAGCCACTCGGCGTCCGTCTTGCGGCGGATGAAGACCAGCGTGCTCCCCAGCTCCTGGCGGAGCAGGGCGGCCAGGCAGGCCTTTTTGTCGTCCTCGTCCACCAGGTAGAGACGGTGGTCGATGCCCTCGGCGGCGCCGCCCTCGGGGAGGATGTCGATCCGCACGGGGTCGTTGAGGAAGCGCTCCGCGAGCCGCTCGATGGGCGGCGGCATGGTGGCCGAGAACATCATGGTGTGGCGGTTCCGGGGCAGCTCGTCCAGGATGCGCTGCACCTGGGGCATGAAGCCCATGTCCAGCATGTGGTCGCCTTCGTCGAGGACCAGGGCCGAGACCTTGTCGAGGCGCACGGTGCCGCGCTCCACGTGGTCGAGGAGCCGGCCCGGCGTGGCCACGACGACGTCGGGCTTCTTGCTCAGCTTGCGGATCTGCGGCGCCATCTGGACTCCGCCGATCAGGCAGACCGTCTCCAGCCCCTCTCCGAAGAGGTTGAGGAACGCCTCGGTCTGGAGGGCGATCTCGCGGGTGGGCGAGACGATCAGGCCGCGCACGCCCTGGCCGGGGGTGAGCCGCTGGGCCAGGGGGAGGCAGAAGGCCGCGGTCTTGCCGGAGCCGGTCTGGGCCAGGCCGATCAGGTCGCGTCCGGCGAGGGCGATGGGGATGACCTCGGCCTGGATCGGGGTCGGGTGCACGAAGCCCAGGCGGTGGACCACCCGCAGGATCGACTCGCTCAGGCCCAGCTCCTCGAAGGTCTTGTCGGTAGTCTGGACGGGGTGCTGGGGGATGGCGACGTGGAGCAGGATCTCCGGAATCTCCGGAAGGTCAGGCTCGGGCGTCTCTTCCTCGGGCGTCTCTTCGGGAGTCTCCTTGGGAGTCTCTGGCGCCGGTGCGACGGGCTTGGGTTTCTCCTTCGGCGCGGCTGCCTCGACCTGCGCAGGCGGCGCGGTTGGCGCCGGCACCGGGACGGGCTTGGGCTTCTCGGCCGCTTTCCTCTCGGGCTGTTTCTCAGCCTGCTTCTCGGCGGGCTTTGGCGCGGCGGCGGCCCGGGAGGGAGCAGGGGCGGGCTTTTCTCGCCTCTCGGGTTCCGCTGCCGCCGGGCTTGCAGCCAAGGCCCGGCGGAGGAGCTCGAGGACCGTCTGGCTCAGCGAGCCTCCCGTGCGGAGCTGCTCCTTTGCGAGCGCCTCGGCGAGGTCGTTGGGGAGATTGCGGATGGTCAATTGCTTCATCGGATGAGACTTTGTCGGTGCGTTCAAGCTCAGGAGTCTATGAATGCAGGCGGTTACAGTCAACGTCGGACGGTTTCCGGCCTAGAATGAGGGGCGAACGGGGTGTAAAGAGGAGCCGATGCGACGGCTTTCGGAAAGGACAGTCTGATGCGCGCTTGGAAAGCAACGTCCGCTACGTCCGTGCTGGTGCTTCTGCTCGCGGTTCTATCGGCGCCTGCTCAGGCCCAGCTCTGGATCGGTCCGGCAGCCATCGAGGTCCGGGCCGAGGACCAGGGCAAGGCGGCCGCGGGCGCCGAGGTGCTCTTGGAGTTTCTCGACATGGAGCCTCCCTCCGGGCCGGCGCCCATCAAGCTCGACAGCCGGGGCCGGGCCGTGATCGGCTCCCTGGCCGAGGGTCGATGGCGCATGGAGGTGAGCCGCCAGGGTGCGATGACCTACCGCGCCGAGATTCTGGTGCGCCAGGGGGGCAAGCCGGACGTGGTCAACGCCGTCCAGCACAACGTGCCCGGCGCCGTGACCATGATGGAGGTCCGGCTGGCCAGGGCTCGCGGCGGCGCCGGGGTTGCACCCCCTCCGCGGGAGATCGCGGCGGCGCCCGCTCCTCGGTCTCCTGAGATTCCTGAGCCTTCGCGCCCGGAGCCGACTCCCGTCGAGCAGCCTGCTGTGGAGCAGCCTGCGGTAGAGGTCAGGCCGATCGAGCCCGCCCCGGCTCCGGCCACGCCTCCGGCGCTTCCCGAGCCCCAGCCCGAGCCGCGGCAGTCGATCCCCGCGTCCGAGGCCGAGCCGGTGCGCCCTGCGCCCATCCCGGACCCTTCTACGGTGCGTCCGGCCCCGGCTCCGACGCCCGCCCCGACGCCCGCCCCTCAGAGGCCGACTCCCGCGCCTCCGCGTCCGACCCAGGCTCCTCAGGCCGCACCTCAGCCGCTCCCCACACCGGCTCCGGCTCCCTCTACGCCTCCGGTCCAAGCCGCTCCCGTTCCGTCGCCATCGCCCTCCGTTCCTCAGCCTGCGCTTCCCGTGCGCCGTCGGTCGTTCCAGGACCGCACCTGCGAGGAGTGCAAGACCGGGGAGTCGTCGTTGACGGTCGAGGTGGTCGTGCCGCCCGCGTCGCCCGCGTCGGGCGCCACCGGTTGTGGCGATGGTCTGCGCCAGGCCCTGCTGCAGCGGGACGCGGCCGGGCTGCCCGCGGGCTGCCGTATGCTCCGGCTGGAGCTGCCCCAGAATGTGCGCTACGTCGGGTATCGCTACGAGGTGCAGGACGGCGGCGCGAGCACCGACTGCCAGGCGGGCAAGGACTGCCCGGCCCAGGGCGCCCGCTGGCCCATGGATCCGCTGCTGTTCCGGGACGGCGCCGGAAAGACGACGGTCTCCACGGCCTTCGAGAACCTCTCCCCGGACCGCGAGCGCCGGGCCGTGCTGACGGTGTACTACAAGGACGCGGGCAGCTCCAATGCGCCCCGGCCCATGCTGCAGAACCGGCCCCGGCAGGAGCCCCGGCAGGAGCGGCCTCCGGGGTAGGGCGAGAGGCACAGGGGGAGGGGGCGGTGATAAACTGCCCTCTCCTATGAAAATGTCACTCCCCCCTCTTTTCCGCTCCCCAGCCCTGGTTCTGATCGTCTTGTCGTTGCTTGCCACTCCGGCGACAGCCCAGAAGAAGCCTGCCGCTGCTCCGGATGCCGGCAAGACCAATGCCGCCAAGCCAGAGGAGGAGACCGTCGCCTCCCGCATCTCCGGCATGCAGCGCCGGGCAGGCCTCCTGCCCATCCACATCGACCGCAAGGCGGGCAAGATCTGGCTCGAGCTGCCCGCCGGCAAGGACTCCGAGATCGGGAGCTACCTCTACGTCGAGTCGCTCCTCACCGGCCTGGGCTCCAACCCGGTCGGACTCGACCGCGGCCAGCTCGGCGACACCCGCGTCGTCAACCTGCGCCGGGTCGGCAACCGGCTCCTCGTGGAGCAGCCCAACCTGCGCTACCGCGCCCTCTCGGACAACCCGCAGGAGGTCCAGGCCGTGCGCGAGTCGTTCGCGACCTCGATCCTGTGGGCGGGCGAGATCGCCGTGCAGGACCCGGACGGCCGCGCCCTGGTGGACCTCACCGGCTTCCTCCTCCGCGACGCCCACGAGGTCGTGGCCCGGTTCCGCGTCAGCGACCAGGGGAGCTGGCAGCTCGACGCCGACCGCAGCGTCGTGGACCTGGACAACTGCCTGGTCTTCCCCGAAAACATCGAGCTCGAAGCGCTGCTGACCTACACGTCCACGGAGCCCGGCCCCCTGGTCCGGCAGACCGCGCCCACGGCCAACGCCGTGACCCTGGTTCAGCACCACTCGCTCATCAAGCTCCCCGAGCCGGGCTACCAGCCGCGAGCCTACGACCCCCGGGCCGGCTCGTTCTCGGTCGACTTCATGAACTACGCGGCGCCGCTCTCGGCCCCGGTCGAGACCCGCTGGATCTCCCGCCACCGCCTGGAGAAGGTCGACCCCGCGGCCGAGCGCTCCCGGGTCAAGGAGCCCATCGTCTATTACGTCGATCCTGGCGCTCCCGAGCCCGTGCGCGCCGCCCTGATCGAAGGGGCGGCCTGGTGGCGCGAGGCGTTCGACAAGGCAGGCTTCATCGACGCCTACCGGGTCGAGGTCCTGCCCGCCGACGCCCACCCGCTCGACGTGCGCTACAACACGATCCAGTGGGTTCATCGTTCGACCCGCGGCTGGTCCTATGGCGGGGGGATCATCGATCCTCGCACCGGCGAGATCCTGAAGGGGCACGTCACCCTCGGATCGCTGCGGGTCCGGCAGGACCGGCTCCTCTTTGAAGGGCTCGCCGGCACGGAGAAGACCGACTCGGGAGCTGCGGACGACCCGGTGCAGCTCGCGCTCTGGCGCATCCGCCAGCTCTCGGCGCACGAGGTCGGCCACTCGCTCGGACTCAACCACAACTTCGCCGCGTCCACCTATGGCGGGCGCGCCTCGGTCATGGACTACCCGGCGCCGTTCGTCGGGGTCACGGACCAGGGGGAGCTCGACTTCTCCCAGGCCTACGGCACGGGAGCGGGGGAGTGGGACATCTACGCCATCCGCTGGGCCTACACCCAGTTCCCCAAGGGCACGGACGAGCGCCAGGCCCTCGACGCCATGATCCGCGACGCGAACCGGCGCGGTCTGTTCTATCTGACCGACCAGGACGCCCGCGCACCGGGAGCGGCCAACCCCCGGGCGATCCTCTGGGACAACGGCACCGACGCGGTGGAGGCCCTGCGCCAGTCCATGAACGTCCGGCGCATCGCCCTGTCGCGCTTCGGCGAGCGCAACATCGCTCCTGGGCAGCCTCTGGCCCTCCTGCAGGAGGTGCTGGTGCCGGTCTACTTCCATCATCGCTACCAGCTCGACGGTGCTCTCAAGTCGGTCGGCGGCCTGGAGTACACCTATGCCCTCCGGGGAGATGGTCAGGACGCGGCGAAACCGGTGGAAGGCGACCGCCAGCGCAAGGCGCTGAACACCATCCTGGAGACCCTGTCGCCGGCCTTCCTGGATATCCCGGAAAACGTGCTGCCGCTGCTGCTGCCGCGGCCGGCGGGGTACGACCTCAACCTGGAGCTGTTCCCCAACGCGGCCGCTCCGGCCTTCGACCCGCTCTCCGCCGCGGCCGCTGCCGCGGACATGACCGTCCAGGGGCTGCTCGTCCCTGAGCGGGCGCAGCGGCTCGTGGACTTCCATCGCCGCGACTCCAAGCTGCCGGGCTTCGAGGAGGTGCTGGACAGCCTCGTGGAGACCTCCTTCGGCGGGAGCAAGGACGACGCACGCGGCGATCGCCTGGCGGAGCTGAGGCGGACCGTGCAGTGGGTCGTGGTGCGCCGGATGATCGGCCTGTCGAGCGACCCGGATGCGCCTCCCGGTGTGCGCGCCCGGGTGGACGGCGAGCTGCGGGAGCTGCGCAAGGGGCTGGAGCCGGCCGGCCGGAAAGACGATGGGGAGGCCGCCCATCGGTCCTTCCTCGCGCAGGAGATCGGCCGTTACCTGGAACGCCCCGACACCGACCCCCGGCGGCGGCCCGAGCCTCCGCCGGCACCTCCCGGCCAGCCGATCGGTACGGAGCCGATGGGGCTCCCGTTGGGGCTGAGCGGATGCTCCTGGGAAGGATGACCAGGCTGGCTGTGGGCGCTCTTGCTGTCCTCAGCCTGTCGTTTTGCTCGCCCGGCAAAGGCGCGTCCACGGCGACATCGCCGACACCGGCGCCAGCAGTCAAACAGGGGCCGGAGCGCTTGACGATCAGGGTCGTTTCCACGCGTCCGCACGACCCATCCGCCTATACCCAGGGATTGCTCCTGCACGAGGGCTCCCTCTACGAGAGCGCCGGCCAGTACGGTATGTCCAGCCTGCGGCAGGTGGACCCCGCCACCGGCGAGGTGCGCCGCCGGATCGACCTTCCAAGCCAGTACTTCGCCGAGGGGCTGGCCCGGGTGGGCGACCGCCTCATCCAGCTCACCTGGCAGGAGGGCGTGGCCTTCGTCTACCGTCTCTCCGACTTCGAGAAGCTGAGCGAGCTCCGCTACACGGGGGAGGGCTGGGGTCTCTGCCACGACGGCACGCGGCTCATCCTGAGCGACGGCTCCGACCGGCTGTTCTTCCGCGACCCGGAGACGTTTGCGTCCATAGGACCCGTGGAGGGTATCGCGGTGAGGATGAACGGCGCGCCCGTGCGCCAGCTCAACGAGCTGGAGTGCGTGGACGGCGCGGTCTACGCCAACATCTACATGACCGAGGACATCGTGCGGATCGACCCCGCCACGGGCGAGGTCACGGCCGTGATCGACGCTTCGG
>JANOCF010001188.1:0-7166 GCA_031412055.1 Holophagales bacterium
CGGCACGCGGGAGTTTGTGGAAGGCATTCCGGAGTGGTCGGTCTCGGTCGGGCTGGTCGTCGACGGCGAGCCGGTGGCCGGGGGGATCTGCAACCCGGTGACGGGCGAGACCATCGTCGGCGCCAAGGGGCTGGGCGTGACGCTCAACGGCAAGCCGGCCGGAGTGAGCGGCAGGGAGCGGCTGGAGGGCGCGACCGTAGTGGCCAGCCGGAGCGAGGTGAAGCGCGGCGAGTGGCAGGGCTACCGCGACGGCGCCTTTGAGATGCGGCCGACCGGCTCCGTAGCCTACAAGCTGGCCCTGGTGGCCGCCGGCCTGGTCGACGCCACCTGGACGCTGACTCCCAAGCACGAGTGGGACGTAGCCGCGGGCGTGGCGCTGGTCCGCGCCGCGGGCGGCATCGTGGTCGCCGGCTCGCCCGAAGAGGAGCGGTTCAACCGCCGTAAGCCCAAGCTGTCCAGCCTGATCGCGGCTCCGCCGCAGCTCCTGCCGCAGATCCAGGAAGAGATCGCCTGGCGCGAGCGGGCGCTCGCGGCGCGGTAGCACTGACAAGGTCAAACTGGTAGATTGACCTACCAGATGCTGACACGTCTGAAGGTCAACGGTTTCAAGAATCTCGTCGATGTCGACGTGTCATTCGGACCGTTTACCTGCATTGCAGGCGCCAACGGGGTCGGCAAGTCCAACCTCTTCGATGCGATCACCTTCTTGAGCGCTCTCGCAGAGATGCCGCTGATGGAGGCGGCTCTCTCGGTGCGTAGCGAGGGCGGCAGGGCGTCCGACCTTCGAAGCATCTTCCGGCGGGTTGGAGACGACGTCGCACAGGAGATGACGCTCGAGGCGGAGATGCTGATCCCGGAGGGCAGCGTCGATGATCTGGGCCAGGAAGCCCGGGCGGCCATCTCGTTCCTCCGGTACCTCCTGGTTCTGGGGTTGAGCCCTACGGGCCTCTGCATCCGCCGTGAAGAGCTGACGCATATCAACCTTGGAGAGGCGAGAAGCCATCTCAACTTCCCTCATTCTCCGGCTTGGCGGAAATCTGTCGTCAGCGGACGAAGGACCAGCCCCTTCATCTCCACGGAAGTGGAAGACGGGGTCACCTACATCAAACTGCACCAGGATCAAGGGAAGGATTATCAGGGTGGGGGACGGCCGCGCCGCCATATAGCGGAGAAACTCCCTAGAACGGTCCTGTCGAACGTCAATGCCGCGGAGAGCGCTACCGCGGTCGTCGCTCGGCGCGAGATGCAGTCCTGGCGTCTCCTTCAACTGGAGCCTTCGGCCTTGAGAGCGCCCGACCTGTTCATGGCCCCAAGATCCATTGCGACGAACGGCGCTCACCTTCCCGCCACACTCGCCCGGCTCGCCAAGCTTGCCATCAACCCGGTCCGCCGGCTCATGGAGCCGGCCGCGGATGCCGGAGGCGAGACGGAGGCCTTGTATGCGCGGGTCGCAAATCGCCTGGCCGAGCTGATCGAAGGCGTGGAGTCGATCCGGGCCGACGTGGACGAGCGCCGGGAGCTTCTGACCCTGATGCTGAAGGACCGCAACGGCACGGAGCACGAGGCCCGCTCACTCTCGGATGGCACACTTCGCTTCCTGGCTCTGGCGATCCTGGAGAGCGACTCGGAGGCTCGCGGCGTGCTCTGCATGGAAGAGCCGGAGAACGGGATTCATCCGGAGCGCATTCCGGCGATGCTGCGCCTCCTCCAGGATCTGGCTGTGGACCCGACAGCGCAGGTCGACGCCGACAACCCCATGCGGCAGGTCCTGGTAAACACCCACTCCCCGGTGGTCGCCAGCCAGGTTCCTGAGGATTCGCTGCTGCTTGCCGTGCCCCAGACCGTTCGACGGGGGGGACGGTCGTCAACTCTCCCGGTGTTTCGATGGCTGCCCGGCACCTGGCGTGCCCAGGTGGCGCCGGGAACGCCTGCGGTGGCGCTGGGGCAGTTGGTCTCGTACCTGAGCCCCGTGGACCCGACACCTGGCCTGGATCTCTTGAGCGCGGCGCTCAAAGGGGATGAGCGGCGCCGGTATCCGAAGCGGGTCATCGATCGTGACGACGTTCAGACCTGGCTGCCTTTTCACGCGCAAGAGCCTTGACCTTCCTCACCTGTACACTTCTCTCCGACGGCTCGTCCGACCGTGCTCTCCTGCCGGTGCTCCAGTGGCTGCTGCGCCAGCACTCGCAGCGGGATTTTCAGCCTCAATGGGCCGACCTTCGCCGGCTCCGCCGCCCGCCAAGGCTGCTGCCACAGAGAATTCAAGTCACGCTCCAGCTCTATCCCTGCGATCTTTTGTTTGTGCACCGCGACGCGGAGGGTGGAGACCGGGCTGAGCGGGTCGAAGAGATCCGGCGGTGCCTGGCCGAGCTCGAGGATCAGACCGTGGTCTGCGTGGTGCCCGTCCGCATGCAGGAAGCCTGGTTTCTTTTTGACGAGCACGCTCTTCGACGTGCCGCGGGCAATCCCGGAGGGCGTGTCCCGCTAACTCTACCCCTTTTCGACCGGCTCGAAAGCGTTCCCGATCCTAAAGGTGTTCTCTTCGACCTGCTCCGTGTCGCCAGCGACTTGCGCCCTGGCAGGCAGCACCGATTCGATCCGGCGGCCAGGCTTCACCGCCTGGCGGAGCTGATCGAGGTTTTTTCGCCCCTCCGCCGCCTGTCAGCATTCGAGGCACTGGAGGAGGAAGTCAAAGCCGTTCTGGCCGGTCGCGACTGGGTGTAGTGTTCTCCTTTCCCCCTGCCGGCACGAGCCGCTGGAGGGTTGGCACGCTCTGCTGGAGGATCGGCACGCTCTGCCGGAGGGTTGGCAGACCGTGACGGAGCGACGGCGGGAGCGGCCGGAGGGTTGGCGGACTCGGCTGGAGGGTTGGCAGGCTCGGCCGGAGCTCCGGCACGGTCTGCCGAAGCGACGGCGGCAGCGGCTGGAGCGTCGTCGCGGCAGGACGGAGCGTCGGCGGCTCGCACCAACCCTCCAGCCGCTCCTGCCAACCCTCCAGCCGCGCGTGCCGGCCCGACGGCCGCGCTTGCCTCCTCTTCATCCTTCTGCGACAATGCTCGCGATCACCCGCAGCAAAGTGGTTGACGTACGCGGAGTTAGCCCGAGCGAAGTGCCTATTCTCGAGCCGGAAGCAGCGCTGTATCCCCCTACTCTTTTCGACAGGCAGGCCGGGGCTTTGCCCTGGCGGGTGGCGCGGGTGCGGAGCCGTCGGGAGAAGGCCCTGGCGCGCCATCTCCTGGGGAGCGATGTCGGGTTCTACCTGCCGCTGGAACGCAAGGAGGTCCGGCGCAACGGCCGGCTCTTCGTCTCGCATCTGCCGCTGTTCCCCGGCTACCTGTTCTTCCGGGGCTCGGCCGCGGAGCGGATCGCCGCGCTGCGGAGCAACGTGATCGTGAGCCTGCTCGAGGTCCTGGACCAGGAGGTCCTGGGGCACGAGCTGGCCAACTTGTGGTCGATCCAGCAGGCGGGCCTGCCCCTGATCGCCCATCCCTGGCTCGGACCCGGCGACGAAGTAAAGATCGTCGACGGTCCGTTCAAGGGATGGACAGGGACCGTGCTGCGTGAAAAAGGCCGGCTGCGGCTGGTGGTCTCGGTGACCTTCCTGCGGCAGTCGGTGGCCGCCGAGCTTGCGCGGGAGGCTGTGGTGCCTCTCGCCAAGGCCGGGTAGGGACGCAGTGCGGTCAGGGGGATCTGTCGGTGCCCGATGACACCGAAGGGGGCGGAGCCCGTGCGGGAGAACTTATGACTGGCGACGAGCTGAAGAAACGCATCGAGGACCGGACGGCCAAGGTCGGCATCATCGGCCTGGGCTACGTCGGCCTGCCTTTGGCCCTGGCGTTCGCCGAGCAGGGATTTCCCGTGCTCGGCTTCGACGTCGACCCGGCCAAGGTGGACGCCTTGTCCAAGGGCGACTGCTACATCCGTCACCTGGACGCCGCCCGCGTGCGTGCCCAGACCGGCGCCGGGCGTCTCGAAGCCACCTACGACTTCGACCGCCTGCCCGAGGCGGACGCGATCCTGATCTGCGTGCCCACGCCGCTCACGCCCCAGCGCGAGCCCGAGCTGCGCTACGTGCGCACCACGGCCGAGCAGATCGGCCGGCGCCTGCGCGAAGGCCAGCTCGTCATCCTGGAGTCCACGACCTACCCGGGAACCACCGACGAGCTGCTCCTGCCGCGCCTGGAGGCCAAGGGCCTGCGCTGCGGCGAGGGCTTCTTCCTCGCCTACTCTCCCGAGCGCGAGGACCCGGGCAACCCCAAGTTCTCGACCACCAACACGCCCAAGCTGGTGGGCGGGATCGATGCGATCTCCACCGACATGGCGCAGGCGCTCTACGAGTCGATCGTGCCGACCACGGTGCGGATGTCCTCGGCGCGCGCCGCCGAGGCGTCGAAGCTGCTGGAGAACATCTTCCGGGCGGTGAACATCGCCCTGGTCAACGAGCTCAAGGTCATCTACGACCGCATGGGGATCGACATCTGGGAGGTGCTGGACGCGGCGGCCACCAAGCCGTTCGGCTTCATGCGCTTCGATCCCGGGCCGGGCTGGGGCGGGCACTGCATCCCTCTCGATCCGTTCTACCTCTCCTGGAAGGCGCGCGAGCACGGCATCACGACCCGCTTCATCGAGCTGGCGGGCGAGGTCAACGTCCGCATGCCCGAGTACGTGATCGACAAGCTGATCGGCGCGCTGAACGAGCGCGGCCGGGCGGTCAAGGGCACCCGCATCCTGGTCCTCGGCCTGTCGTACAAGCGCGACATCGACGATCCGCGCGAGAGCCCGGCGTTCGATGTGATCGACCGGCTGCTCCGCCTGGGCGCGGTGGTGAGCTATCACGATCCGCACGTCCCCGTGGCCCCGGCCATGCGCTCCTGGCCAGGCCTGCCCGCCATGGAGTCGGTGGCGCTCACGCCGGACTGCCTGGAGAGCAGTGATGCCGTGATCGTGGTGACCGATCACGCCGCGGTGGACTACGAGCTGGTGGCGCGCTACGCGCCGCTGATCGTGGATACGCGCGGCGTGTACCGGGAGGCGAGCGAGAAGGTGGTCAAGGCGTAGCATGCTCGTCCTTGTGACCGGCGGCGCCGGCTTCATCGGCTCGCATCTCGTGGATGCCCTGCTCGCGCAAGGCGCTTGCGTCCGGGTCCTGGACGATCTCTCGACCGGCCGGCGGGAAAACCTTGCGGACGGATCGGTGGAGCTGATCGAAGGCGACATCCGCGATCTCCGCGTCTGCCGGGCCGCATGCGACGGCGTGGAGGTCGTCTTCCACGAGGCCGCGCTCGGCTCGGTGCCGCGGTCGCTGGCCGACCCGGCCACCACCATGGCGGTCAACGTGGCGGGCACGTCCAACGTCTTTGCCGCCTCGCGGGACGCGAAGGTCCGGCGCGTGGTCTACGCTTCGTCGTCCAGCGTCTACGGCGATGCCGACTCCGTGGTGAAGCGCGAAGGCGAAGAGGGGCGTCCGCTCTCGCCCTATGCCGCTTCCAAGGCCATGGGCGAGGAGCTGGCCGACGTCTTCGGCCGTTGCTTCGGACAGGAGCTGATCGGTCTGCGCTACTTCAACATCTACGGCCCGCGCCAACTGCCGGACGGTCCCTACGCGGCCGTGATCCCGCGCTTCTTCCGCGCCTGCCTGACGGGTGAGGCGCCTGTGATCCATGGCGACGGCGGGCAGAGCCGCGACTTCACGTTCGTGGGCGACGCGGTGCGCGCCAATCTGATGGCGGCGGCCGCTCCCGCGGAGGCCTGCGGCCGGGCGTACAACGTGGCCCGGGGCGGGCGGACCACGGTGCGCGAACTGGCGGATCAAATCCGATTGCTCTGCGGTTCCGGAACCCCTCCGCGCCACGAGCCGGCGCGGGCCGGAGACGTGCTCCACTCGCAGGCCGATCCCGCGCAAGCGCAGGCCCGGCTCGGGTTCCGCTCCGCAATCAAACTCGAAGAGGGGCTGGCGCAGACGCTCGCGCACTATCAAATAGAGGAGCCGTCGTGGCGCTCCTGAGGAGCGAGGGCGAGCTTCCGGTCACGGTGATCGAGCCGAGCCGCGGCTGGGTGGCGGTGCGCTTCGACGAGCTGTGGGACTACCGCGAGCTGCTCTACTTTTTCGCCTGGCGCGACGTGAAGGTGCGCTACAAGCAGACGCTGCTCGGCGCGTCGTGGGCCGTGCTGCAGCCGCTCCTCACCATGCTGATCTTCACGATCTTCTTCGGCCGCATGGCGGGCATCGGCTCGGAGGGCGCGCCGTACCCGATCTTCTCGTACGCGGGGCTGCTCCCCTGGACGTTCTTCGCGCATGGGCTCGGCGGCTCCTCGAACAGCCTGGTGGGCGCGGCGAACCTGCTAAAAAAGGTTTACTTCCCGCGCCTGATCGTGCCCATTGCCGCGGTCGTCGGCGGCATCGTGGACTTTGCCGTGGCCTTTCTGCTGCTGGTGGGCATGATGGTCTGGTACGGCGTGCGGCCGGGTCCGGAGATGCTGCTGCTTCCGCTCTTCCTGCTGCTCGCGTTCGGCGCGGCGCTCGGCGCGGGGCTGTGGCTGTCGGCGCTCAACGTCGAGTTCCGGGACGTGCGCTACGTGATGCCGTTCTTCATCCAGCTCCTGCTCTTCGTGACGCCGGTGATCTATCCGGCGAGCAAGGTGACGGAGAAGCTGGAGGAGATGGGCCTGCCGGGATGGCTGTACGGATTGAACCCCATGGCGGGGGTGATCCAGGGCTTCCGCTGGGCGATCCTCGGGTCGGGGACGCATCCGGGGCCGCTGCTGGCCGCGGGCACGGCCGTGACCGTGCTCCTTCTCTTTAGTGGTCTTTTCTATTTCCGGCGGATGGAGAAGACCTTCGCGGACGTGGTGTGACATGAAACCTCTTTCGGACAATTGTCTCGTGATCGGCGAGGTGGCGCAGGCGCACGACGGCAGCCTGGGCACGGCGCACGCGTTCATCGACGCGATCGCCGCGGCGGGCGCGGACGCGGTCAAGTTCCAGACCCACATCGCCGCCGCGGAGAGCACGCCGAGCGAGCCGTGGCGGGTGCGCTTCAGCCCGCAGGACGAGACGCGCTACGAATACTGGCAGCGGATGGAGTTCACCGAGGCCCAGTGGGCGGGGCTGAAGAGCCATGCGGAAGAGCGCGGGCTGCTCTTCCTGAGCTCTCCGTTCTCCGTGG
>JANOCF010001189.1:0-7029 GCA_031412055.1 Holophagales bacterium
TCGGCTCGGCCAGCTTCACCACGAGATCCAGGGGGTTTTCGGCCACGTCGAGCAGCAGGGCGGCGGCGGCGCGCTCCTGGGTCCGGTGATCCGGGCTCTTGGCGCGGTATCCGGTCGAGCTGCGCACGCGGACTCCGGGCCGCCGGGCGCGCACCTCGACCGAGTGCCAGGCAGCGTCGGCAGCATCGACCGCATCGCGAGAATGTGGCGAGGGGTAGGCCAGCGAATAGCGGCGCTTCAGATCCTCCTCCATGCGCTCGGCCAGGCGGTCGATCCCCTCCAGGTTGAACACCGCCAGGCCGCCGGTGCCGGTGGTCAGCAGGCGCAGCGACTCTTCGGCCGCGGTCTCTCCGGCCGAGGCGGTAGAGCTCAGCATGCGGAAGTCCGGCCGCGCCTGGGCTCCGCCTCCACTCACGGAGGGGGAGGCCGAGTAGAGGGCCACGCGGTTGGCGCTGGCGCCTGCCGCGACCTGCCGGACGGTATCGCGGAGATCCTGCCCCGACTGCTCCATGTCCACGGAGCCGCCGCCCCGGGCCGCGCTGGTGGTGCGGTACTTGTCCAGCCAGGTCTGGTAGACGGACTCGCCCGGGCGCAGGTCGTACCCGGCCCCCACGAGCAGGACTGCCTTGCGGCCGGGCAGCCCGCCGAGGGCGGAGACGAGGCGCTCGAGAGCCGAGAGAGACTGCAAAGCCTCGGCACGCCGCCGCGCGGTGTAGGCCCGCACCGACGTCAGCGAGGTGCCGGCGGCAAGCTCGGTGTTGGTCTGCATCTCTCCGCCGCGGGTCGGGGCGGGTCCGCTGGCTGAGGAGCTGGCCGCGTCGCCGAAGCGGATCTCGTCGAGGACGGCCTTGCGGGCGGTGTTGTCCGCGGGCACACCGGGCGGATCGGCCTGCAGGCGGGCGAGCGCCGCCTCGACGAACGCGCGGTCCGACGTGAAGGGCTGCTCGATGCGGATGCCCGAGCCCTGCCGTGCCACGAGAACCCGGTCGGCGGCACCGAGGAAGCGGTCGAGCTGCTGGCGCACACCCGCGTAGGCCGCGGGCCGGTCGGCGGGCGGACTTTCGGCGTCGTTGAAGAGCAGGACGAGGTGGAGGGGATCCGCGCTGCCCACGCTTTCGGCATCGCCCTTGGCGAAGTGCGTGATCCGCACCGGCTGGCCATCGTCGAGGACCTCGAAGTCCTCGGCCGCGAGGTCGGGAACGGGCGAGCCGTCCTCATTGGACACGACCACGTCCAGGTTGACGACTTCGACGTCGAGCTCGTCCGCGAACCGGGGCTCCGGTGGAGGAGCCTGGGCCGCAAGGGGCGAGACGAAGAGAAGGGCGAGGATAGCGCCGAGGGTCGTCTCGTGGTGAATCTTCATAGGCGTCCTCCTCGTGGGCTCTGTGAGCATTGTATCCTTGGAGCAACAGGAGGATGACCATGAAGAGAGCCGTTCCCGCCCTGCTCGCGCTTTCGCTCCTCGTTTGCACACCACTCCTGGCCCAGGAGACCCCGCCGTCGGACAACCCCGAGCTGGCCCGGATGTACACGGAAGACCAGAAGGACCGCGAGTCCCACGACATCGACTGGTCGGTCGTCGCCAAGCGGGACGAGGAGCACCGCGCCCGCGTCCGGGAGATGATCGCGGCCGGTCAGCTCAAGACGGGACAGGATCACTTTCACGCCGCCATGATCTTTCAGCACGGCTCGACGACGGAAGACTACGAGCAAGCCCGCGATCTGGCGCGCAAGGCGTTCGAGCTGGACCCGGAGCTGAAGCTGGCCAGGTGGCTCTCCGCGGCCACCCATGACCGCTGGCTGCACAGCCAGGGCAAGCCGCAGATTTACGGCACCCAGTTCAAGCGTCCGGGTGGGAAGGGCCTCTGGACCATGGAACCCTTCGACCGGACCGCCGTGACCGATGAAGAGCGCCAGGCATTCGGCGTGCCGCCCATCGCGGAGCAGGAGAAGCGCATGGCGGAGATGAACCGCGAGCTGGCCGAAGGAAACAAAGACGGACACCATCATCGATGATCGCCGCTTCGCCCATCCTCTGGGCCGCGCTGGACTGGCCGGGCCACGAGTCAGCCCGGCTGGTCCGCAAGGATTCCCTCTGGCACCTGACCGGCACGGCGGTCCTGGCTCACGAAGGGCAGCCCTGCCGGCTCGACTATCGAGTCGTCTGCGACGCGGACTGGCGGACGCTGTCCGGCCGCGTCGAGGGTTGGGTGGGAGACCGGACCGTCGAAGTCGAGGTCACCGCCGATTTGGGCCGCTGGCGGCTCAACGGCGAGGAGTGCCCGCAGGTCGAGGGGTGCACGGACTTCGACCTCAACTTCAGCCCGTCCACCAACCTGCTTCCGATACGACGGCTGAACCTGGAGGTGGGGCAGGAGGCCGAGGTGAGAGCGGCCTGGCTCCGCTTCCCGAGCTTCCAGCTGGAGCTTCTCGAGCAGGTCTACCGCCGGACCGGTTCCTCCGTCTACCGGTACGAGAGCGCGGGGGGAACGTTCGTAAGGGATCTCCAGGTGAACGAGGCGGGGTTCGTCACGCTGTACCCCGGGCTGTGGCATGCGGTAGCGCCGTAGAACGACGTTCTCTTCTTTCGTAACCCCGAGTTGTCTGGTCCAGGCTCCGTGGTAGAGTCGCGGACAGGATAAATCGTGGGACAACACGACCTCAGTTATCGGTCCTCCGTCTGCCTCGGGAGGAACTCGAAACCATGTTGGCTGAAAGCATCGACCGTTGGAACAGGGAGATCCGGGAAGAAGGGCGAGAGGAAGGACGCCAGGAGGGCGAAGCCCGGGTGCTTCTCCGGCAGCTTCGCCTGAAGTTCGGTCCTCTGGCTCCCGAGATCGAAGAGCGGGTGCGCTCGGCGGATGCGGATCGCCTGCTGGGATGGAGCGAGCGCATCCTGACCGCCGAGAGCCTTCAAGACGTTTTCTCGGGCTGATTCCCCAATTGAGACATTTCACCCGCCGGTAAACCCGCCGCACCCGCCGGTGCAACCTTCTCACCTGCGGGTGCAGGGTCTGCACCCGCAGGTTTTGTGTATCAATCCTCTGGTGTAGTGTCTCAACCAGCGGGTGCCGCGGGTAAAACTCCTCCCTACGGCTGCTGGACGATCTTGACGTCGTCCACGGCCGCTTCCAACAGGCTGGCGGTACTGGCGTCGGCGGTCTCGATCCGGATGCGGACCGTCTGGCCGGCGAAGGAGTTGAGGTTGATCGACCTCGACTCCCACACCGCGTCGTCGTTGTTGGCCGCCCCCAGCTCCTCGAAGACCAGCGAGGTCGTAGAGCCCACCACTCTCACCCGGAAGGAGTCCGCGGTCGACGAGTTCGTGCCGTGGGCCATGTAGAAGGAGAAGGAGAGCGTCAGCGTGCCGGTCGACGGCAGGACGATGGCCGGCGACTGGATCGTGGTCAGACCGCCGTCTACGTCATGGTCGCCCGCCGCGGCGCCCGCCAGCCGGCCGGTCACCAGGTCGTTGAGGCCGCTGACCGTGGTGCCGAGCTGCTTCGTACCCCCGGAGGTGGTGGCCGCGGGGTCGCCGCGCTCCCACAATCCGAGCGTGGCCGTGTCCGTGCCGAGCGGGTTCACCGTCCAGCCCTTGATGGTCTCGAAGTCGTCGGAAAAGACCGTCACCGGCGGTGGCGGCGGCGTGCCGCCCTGGGTTGCGTCGCCCGTCACCGCCAGGGCGAAGGGCTGCGGACCGTTGGGCACGTTGAAGCCGCGGACCGTCACCGTGTAGGTGCCGGTGGCCGGGCTGTTGAGAAGCACCTGCTCGAGCGTGTTGCGGCGGTCCGCCGTCCCGCCCGTCGCGGACAGGCCGCCGGAGAAGACGTTGCCCCGCCAGAGCGTGCCGGTCGGGCCGGAGACCTCCAGGTCGAGGTCGTTGACCAGGTTGACGCTGGCTGCCGGGGTCGAGGGGAAGTCGGTCCACGCCAGGGAGACCTTGAGCGGCTCGGCGCTGCTGTTGACCGCGAAGCTCCAGCTCTGCGAGGCGCCGGTGGTGAAGCCCGTGGTGTCGTCCCGGACCCAGAGCTTGCGCGCCTGGCCAGTGAAGAAGAGCGCGTTCTCCAGCAGCACGCGGCCCCAGCCCTGGCAGTTGGACGGGATCGCGGTCACGCCGGTCATGCTCAAGGCCGAGTTCACCAGCGTCGACTTGAGCAGCGCGGCCGACGGGGTGAAGCCGTTGGCCGAGTTCTCGCTGCCGGTCGGGTAGAAGCCGTCCGTGTAGTACTGCCGGATGAGGGCCGTCAGGCCGGCGGCGCCCGGGGTCGCCATGCTGGTGCCGCTCATGCCGATCGTGCCGCAGTTGTTGGTGGCGGTGTTGTTGTCGCTGTTGGCCGAGACGATGCTCGATCCCGGCACGGTGATGTCCGGCTTGATCCGGCCGTCCGCCGTCGGGCCGCAGCTGCTGAAGCTCGCCATGCCGTTGGCGCTCGTGCCGCGCAGGGTGGCGCCCACGGCTACGCCGTTCTTGGCGGTCGACGGGCTGCCCACCGAGCTCGTGCCCGGCCCCGAGTTGCCCGCCGCGAAGAAGATCAGGAAGTCCTTGTGGTTCCACATGAACTCATCCACGTCCTGGCTGCCGGACGAGTAGTTGTTCTGCACCGACGAGTTCTCGTTGTCGCCCCAGGAGTTGGTGTGCAGGCGGGCGCCCTGGTCGTAGGCCTGCTGGAAGATAGGATTGAGGTCCACAACCGGGCAGCCGATGCCGGGCAGGTCGCCGCAGTTGTCCACCGAGTAGCCGCCGTCCTGGATGACCAGCCTGGCGCCCGGAGCCATGCCGTCGGCCGTGTTGTGGAGGAGGGGGTTGGCGAAGTTGTCGCCCGCCACCGTGCCCGCCACGTGGGTGCCGTGGTCCTGGGTGTCCCACTCCGTGCCGCTGATGCCGCCGCTGCACTCGCTGGACCAGAGGAAGTTCACGGCCACGACCTTGCGCTGCAGTTGATCGCTGACCGTGCCGCCGTTGCAGGCATTGGTCGGCGGCAGGCCCCGCGAGGTGTCGCGGAACCAGCACATGTCGGGGTCGATGCCCGTGTCGAGGACGGCCACGGTCTGCCCCTCGCCGTAGATTCCCTGGCTGAAGATCGGCGTGGTCTGGCTGCCGCTCAGGCCGGACTGGCCGACCCAGACGGTGGTGTCGTTGAGCAGCGCCCGGCGGGGCTCGACGTCCATCCAGAAGATGTCTCCAAGCTGGGCCAGCGCCTCGCGATGCTCCGCGATCTCGGCGGGGCTGAGCAGCAGGCGGATGCGGGAGAACATCTCGCCCTGGCGCGAGCCCACCACGCCGCGGATGCCCAGCGCCCGGATCTCGCGCACGACCTCGCGGACGTCGGCGTCGGGGAAGACCTGAAGCATGACGATCTTCATTCCGGCCTTGCCGGCCTCGAGAGCCTGGAAGGACGCCACCGACCTGGACAGCTTGTAGGCCGGATGGTAGGCGCCGGTCCAGCTCGCGCCGAGGGCTTTGAGTCTGGTTGCGCCGCCCGCGGGCATCTTCACGAGGTAGGAGTAGTGGGGGAGATAGGTATAGACGCGCAGGCTCGCCTCGCGGAGAGCCTTTTCCTGCTCCGCGGTGATCGGTCCCGGGAACTTGACGAGCACGACCTCGTCGGCGTGGGGGTTGTCGACGCGGATCCGTAACGGCTCCGCGATTTCGGCCGTGATGGCCGACACCGGACGGCTGGTGTCGACGACTTGGGAGTTGAGAAGGATCAGCCTGGACTCATCGCCTGCCGGGCTCGCCGGCTGCGCCTGGACCAGGCTCGAGCCCAGGAGCAGGAGGGCGACACCGCCCCACCCAAACACAATGCCTCGCATCTTCATGAATTCCTCCGTACCGCCAAAGATGGGTTGATTGACGCGGACTTCGGACAGCTCTTCTGAAGTTAGGGTGCGGGCGGAAGGATGGGGCGAGCCTGGGTCAAAGAATCCACCCCCGCTCCTCCTCGGTGGGCTGGAACACGCAAACCCCCACCACGCCGGGGCCGACGTTGGCGCCGACCACGGGACCGACTTCGGTCTGGACCAGCTCGGCGATCTGGAACTGGTCGCGCATCATGGCGCGCAGACGGTCGGCCCAGACGGGAGCGTTGGCGTGGCTGATGCCCGCGACGATCGGGCGGGTGCGGTCCACCCGCTTGTGGAGGATCTCCAGGATGCGGGGATGGGCGGCGCGCCCGCCGCGGACGCGGTCGACCGGCGCGACCTCCCCCTGGACCATGCCGAGGATGGGCTTGATGCCGAGCAGGCTCCCCATCAGGGCGCGGGCCTTGCCGATCCGGCCGCTCCGGGCGAGAAACTCCAGGGTGTCCACGAGAAAGAGCGTGTGAATCCTCGGCGCCATGGCGAGCAGCCGGTCGCGGACCGTTGCTGCTGACTCGTTGCGCGCCGCCATGCGGGCGGCGAACAGGACGAGCATCCCCAGGGCGGCGCTGACCTGCCCGGTATCGACGACCGACAGGGCGGCAGGCCCCGTTCCGGCACCGTTGACCTCCAGCGCGGCGGCGGAGGCATGCTCGAACGTCTTGCTCAGGCGCGAGGAGATGTGCAGCGAGACGATCTCGTGCCCCTGGGCGAGCCCCTCGCGGTAGCGCCGCGCGAACTCCTCGCGGGTCGGCGGGCTCGAAGCCGGGTGAGTTTTGCTCTGGTTCAGCTTCTTGTAGAACTGGCCGGGCTGGATGTCCACGCGGTCGCGGAAGACCTCCTTGCCGAAGGCCACCGTCAGCGGCACGACCGCGATGCCGTGGGCCTGGACGAGGTCCGGCGGGAGGTCGGCCGTGGAGTCGGTCACGATCAGCACGCGCGGCTGGCGCCGCGTGAGCAGGCCCCGCTCCTCCAGAGTCAGCAGCTCCTGGACGATCTCGCCGTCGCGGGCGGGGAGGGTGTCCAGGACCTCCTGCAGCGTGGCGCCGGCCTGGGCCAGCGCGAGGATCTGTTCCTGGAGAGGGGAGTCCACCGGCGTGGCGCCGGGCTGGAGCTCCAGACGCACGCGCGCGTCCGGGAACTCGCCCAGCGAGTCCTCGATGGCCGTGA
>JANOCF010001190.1:0-5150 GCA_031412055.1 Holophagales bacterium
GCGGATAGGAGATCGGCAGCGTGCCGATGGGTCTCCCGCCGTTCATCAGCCGATATTCCTCCGCGGTCTGGAAGGCCGCGTAGAAGCTGTGATGATTGACGATCTGCTCGCCCTTGAGATCCAGGATCAGCTCGCCCCTCGGCTCCTGGCGGACCAGCTCGTGCTCGCCGAGGCTCCGCAGAAGCTCCGCGAACAGACCCTGATCGACGGCGGAGAAGGGACCTTCCTGGCAAAGGGCCCGCCAGGCAGGCCCGGCGTGAACGCCGCCGTGCTGCACGATCAGCGAGAGAAGCTGCTGGACGAGCGTGGAGAGGTGCAGCGCGCCCGACACACCCGACATTGGCGGCTCGCACCAGCCCGCCAGCAAAAGCCGCACCGCGGCCACAAAATCGACAAGGTCCGACCGCAGCGCCCATTGAGGCGGCGTCCGCGCGTCGATCTCCGGCTCCTGTACATAGCCGCGCAGGATCGCCGGCGTCCCCTCCTTCCGTCCCGAGCGCCCCAGCCGCTGGCGCAGGCTGGACACCGACGGCGGCGGGCCGATCTGCGCCACGCTCTCGATCGCTCCGACGTCAATGCCCAGCTCCAGCGTGGTCGTGCACACGGCGCTCGCCGGGCGCGAGCGGTCCTTGATGGCCGCCTCGGTCTCCTCTCTCAGCTCCCGCGACAGGCTGCCGTGATGGGGCCAGAACTCGTTCGGCAGAAGGTCCCGGTCGCACTGCCGCCGCAGGAGGTCGGCGTACCGCTCCACCGACGCCCGGGCGTTGGCGAAGATCAGGTGGTGCCCGCCGCGCAGACGCTCGAACAGGTGGCGGCTGATCTCCAGCACGTCCCCCGGCGCGAGGTCCTCCGCCGTCACCTCGATCCCTTGCGCTTCCAGTTTCCCGGCCTGCGCCGGAGTCAGGCGCGGCGGGATCTCCCGGTAGCCCCTCACCTGGATCCGGATCTCCTGCTGGTCGTCCCGGGAGACGATGCGGCGCACCGACTCTCCTCCTCTCGGACGCAGGAGCTCGCAGGCGAGAGACAGGTCGCCCAGGGTGGCCGAGAGGGCGATCCGCGGGACCTTGCGGCGGATCGCCAGCTCGACCCGGTGGAGGAGCGACTGGAGCTGCTGCCCGCGCTCGGTGCCTAGGAACGCGTGCAGCTCGTCGACCACCACAAAGGCCAGGCGCTCGAAGAGACGGCCGACCTTGGGCCCCTGGAGGACGAAGAGCGCCTCCAGCGACTCGGGGGTGATGATGAGGACTCCGTCCGGGCTCAGGAGCACCCGCTGCTTGCGCGAGCGCGCCACGTCTCCATGCCAGCGATGGACGGTCACACCCAGCTCCGCGCCGAGAAGCTCCAGGCGGTCGAACTGATCGTTGATGAGCGCCTTGAGCGGGCTGACATAGAGCACGCGGACGCTTCCCGCCGGGTCGTCCGCGATGGCGCTCAGGACCGGAAGGAAGGCCGCTTCGGTCTTGCCGCCGGCCGTGGCGGCGGCGATGACCACGTCGGTGTTCCCTTCGAGAATCGGCGGGATCGCCGCCTCCTGGATATCGCGCAGCTCGCTCCAGCCCTGGCGCCAGAGCCAGCGCTGAAGACGCGGGTGGAGGCGGTCGAAAGCGCTGGAGGTCGCCGCCATCGCTACAGCTTGAAGCTGGCCAGCTCGTCGTCGGCGGCGGCGGTGGCGGGACCGGCTTCGCGGTCAGGATTGCCGTCTTCCGCCAGCTCGACGGCCCCAAGGAGGTCCCGCCAGGAGACCT
Organism: Holophagales bacterium; assembly: GCA_031412055.1. GTDB lineage: Bacteria > Acidobacteriota > Thermoanaerobaculia > Multivoradales > UBA5704 > DATMER01. The sequence continues at coordinate 1,746 of JANOCF010001190.1, forward strand.
GGGGGTTTTGCTCCACGATCGCCAGGAGCTCGAGGAAGGCGCGGATCGTATTGCGCGGAGTGCGGAAGTAGGCCTCGCCGATCCGCTTCGAGCAGTGCTCCATGAAGGCGACCAGAGCGTCGTCGGGCAGGAGGTGCTGCGACGTCTCGCCCGACGCGTGGACGTGCCGGAGGTTGCCCAGGAGCACGTACATCTCCTCCTGGCTCAGATTGGCAAGGTGGAGGACCGGGCCGGTGTAGTCCTTGAGCCCCTCGCCGAGGAAGCGGTTCTGGGCCAGGCGCGTGCGTAGCGCCTCGTAGCTGTAGAGGCCGCGGCGGGTATCCATCAGGAGCTCGGGCGTCCCTCCCAGCAGGAAACCGAGCCCCACGCTGGCGCCCTGCAGGCTGTCGTTGAGGATGCGCAGGATCTGCTCGTAGTTGCTGTTGCGCGCCTGGGTATTGGAGAGCTTGTAGAGATTGACCAGCTCGTCGAGACAGACGAGGAATCCGCCGTATCCGGCCAGGCGGACGAAGCGGGCAAAGATCTTGAGCTGGTCGTACAGGTTGTCGTCGTCGATGATCGTGCGCACGCCCAGCGCCTTGCGCGCGTCGGTCTTGGTGGAGAACTCGCCGCGCAGCCAGCGGACGGCGTCGGACTTGAGCTGATCGTTGCCGGCATCGTGCCCCCGCCAGTAGGCGGCGACCACCTCCGCGAAGTCGTAGCCGCCGGCCAGCTCGGAGAGGCTGGACAGGCGGTCCTGGAGAACGGCCGCGGGCGCGGTGCCCTGGTCGCGAGCCTCCTGGAGAGCCGAGGTGACGAAGCGCTCGATCACGCTGGCGACGGCGCCTCCCTCGGGCTTGGTGCGGGTCGCGAGGTTGGCCATCAGCTCGGCATAGAGAGAGCGCGCCTGCCCGCCGGTGGCGTGGAGGCGCCGGTCGGGATTGAGGTCCGCGGTCGAGGCGACCAGCCCCTTCTCCAGGCCGATGGAGCGGATCAGGAAGAGGAAGAAGGTCTTCCCTGACCCGTACTCGCCGATGACGAAGCGGATGGCCGAGCCGCCGTCGTGAATCCGGTCGAGGTCCGCGAGAAGGGCGCGGATCTCCTCCGCCCGGCCCACCTGGATGTATTGATGCCCGCGGCGGGGCACGACCCCGGCGCGCAGCGACTGCAGAATGGCGTCGCGGTCGCGGGGGCGGATTTTCTGCGGTGCGGCTTCGATGCGGGGCTCGGTCATGCCAGCAGCTCCTTCAAAATATCAGGATCGATCTCGATGACTTCGTCGCCTTCGAGCAGAGGGGCGCCGCAGCGCTCGAAGGCGGCTTCGTTGAGGATTTCCAGCGCGCCGTCGGGAAAGAGCCCGCCGGCGGCGGTCAGGCGCTCGATGTCCATCCTCTCCCAGGTAGTTCTGGACGCAAGCTCACGCAGCAGGGCCGAATGAGCCGCGTCGAGCCCGGCGATGGACTCTCCGGAGGGTCCGCCGGGGGCGGCCTGAGGCGCCGCTGCCGGCATTTCGTCTTCGGCGAAAATGCCACCCAGCATCTCGACCACCCGCTCGGTCTCCACCTGCTTGCGATGGATCTTCTCCAGGTCGAGCGTCAGCCCGGATGCGAGCGCGGGTTGCTGCGGAATCGTGAACCCTCCCGGCCTCGGCGCGGGCGGTCTCACGGTGACCGGCTCGGTGGGCGGCGGCGCTTCGGATGCTGCCAGGGCGTGGACATCCGAGTACACGGCCTGGGGATCGAGCCCGAGGAGGCGGTAGATCTTCGTCAGGATCTTGATCGCCTCGGGGCCGACGTATCCGTCCGTGCCGGCCACGGTGATCAGGAACTGTCCGATCGCGCGTCTCTGCGTCTCCGCCAGCGGCGCAATCCTCTTCCTGAGGCCGGTCAGCCCCGGTGGATCAACCAGGAGCCGGCGCAGATGGGCTTCGAGCCGGGCCCGCTCCGCTGGACTCAGGTGGAGAGCGTTTTCGAGATGGGCCAGCAGGTAGCGCTCTTCCTTCTCGCTCACCCCGCCATCCACGGCCGAGACCGTGGCTGCCAGGTGGAGGAGCAGGGCGGCGGCGTGATAGGCGGGGCTCGGCTCGGCGGAAGCGGTGTCTGCTGCGTCTGCGGGCAGCCGGAAGAGGACGGCCTGGCCCGCCCTGGCCGGCGGACCGCCGAAGCGCACATCCGGCTCCATGCCGTAGCCCTGCCGGGCGAGGTAGGTGGACAGCATCTCCAGGTCCCGGCGTGCAATCCTGCCCGGCGTGTGGACGGGCCAGCGAGAGAAGATCTCGTCACAGCGGACCACGGCCGAGGCGCCGCCGGCCAGCGACTCCGCGACCCACCCGGTAAAGGCGCGCGACGCGTCGCTCTCGCGGCTCGCAGCGATCACGGGAGGCAGGAGCACGAGGGCGGCAGGGCTGGTACCGTCGCCGGTCCGCCCCACCCAGCGGCTGTACACGTTCAACTCGCTGCAGACCTGCTCGGCAATCTCCCGGAGCTTGCGGGCCGGCCCATGCAGAACGGTGATGTCGGGGAGGTTGGGCAGGGAAAGCTCCAGAGGGCCGAAGAACGACGGGCTTGCAGGCTGATACCAGGCGGCGATCCGGGCCTTGTTCGGTCTCACCCGGAGCCCGCCGGCCGGAAAAGCTTCGGCGTAACGGATCTTGAACAGCTCCCTGAACTCCCCGGGACAACGCTGTGCCGGGGTCCGCAGGTGGAATCCGGCCGACGCGAGGATCCAGGACAGCGCCCACTCCGGGGGAATGGGCCGGCCCTCGGCGGCAAAGGTGCCCAGGGCCATCTTGAGGAGGAGGGGAACTTCAAATCCCTGCGGCTCCTCAGGGGGCACCAGGTCCGACACCCGGAAGGGCCGGTGCAGCAGGCGGGCGGCCGAAAGAAAGGCGCCGGTGTAGCCCTGGAAGGACCAGTTCCCTCGGTAGATCGACCGCAGCCGCTCGACCTAGGCGAGCAGGGTGTCCACCTCCGCGCGAGCCCGGTCCGACTGCCTGGCGTCGACGAGGACCCGCCTCTCGATGCCGTAGAAGTAGAGGAAGACGTAGCCGAGCGGGACGCGCGGATCGCTCCGGCCCTTCATGAGCCACTCGGCGTAGGCAGCCCGGCTTGCCGGCGAGAGCAGCTCATACGACGGCCAGTAAGTCATGAGCTGGCCTTCCCGGTCCGGTCTTGCCCAGGAGATCCTGCGGTGCGGGTCGATCAGAGCAGGTTCCGTCCCCCCGTACCTGTTCATCGCCCGCAATCCCTGACCCAGATAGACCATGCCGCCGATCGAGCGGCGGCCCAGGGCCGCCGATTCGCCGGCGGGTACCCAGAACCGGTCTCCCGCGCAACTTGTAGGCATTCGCTCCTTGATCCCGTCAACTGCCAAAGGGGACAGCTAGAATTCTATCCCGGGATGCCGCCTCGACTCCAGGGAGGACGA
>JANOCF010001191.1:0-4081 GCA_031412055.1 Holophagales bacterium
CCTCGCCCTCGATCCGCTCCAGGATGCCCTCCAGCTCCTCCATGGCTTCGCGGAAGCTCAGGGCTGTTTCGCCGCCGGTCTCTTCGGGCGCGGGCGGTGTGGAAAACAGGTCGTTCATGGCTCTGATATCTCCTCGAGTCGGCTCGAGAGGGTTCCTCCGGCCAGTTGCGTTGTGACGAGGTCGCCCGGGGCGACCTGGGCGGAGTTCCGGAGCAGCACGCCGCCGGGTCCCCGGGTGATGCTGAAGCCGCGCTCCAGGGTCCGCTCCGGGCCGAGCTGGGCGCACAGCCGTTCGACCCCCTGGAGCCTCGCCTGGACCTCCCGCAGCCGTCCACGGGCGGTGCCGGCGATGCGCTCGCCGAGGCGGCGGCGCTCGCGGTCGCCGCTCTCGACGATGCGCGGAGCCAGGACGGCCAGCCGTGCCTTCACGTCCGCCTGGCGCCGCTCGGCCTGGCGCAGGCCGGCGCGTCCCAGGCGGGCCAAGGCGCGGGCGTGTTCTTCGATCTTCTCCCCGGCCGCCGTGAGCCGCATCCGGGCGAGGCTCACTCCGCGCTCGGCCCGGCCGAGCGCCTCGCGGCCGGCGCGCAACGGCTCCATGGCTTCGCGGAGCAGCCGCCGGTGCAGCTCGTCCAGGGCCAGCTCGCGGCGGGCGACCTGCTCCACCAGGAACTCCGCCACCTTGGTCGGGGTCTTGAAGGAGCTGTGCGCCACCATGTCGGCGATGGAGCGGTCGATCTCGTGCCCGAGCCCGGCCAGCACCGGGAACGGTGCGTTGGCGATGGCTTCGGCGATGACGCGGCTGTCGAACACCGCGAGATCGCTGCGCGAGCCGCCGCCGCGGATCACCACCGCGAGGCCGATCGGCAGCCCCGCAAGGGATGCCAAGGCCGAGACCACCTCGCGCTCGGACTCACGCCCCTGCACGGAGGCGTGGATGAAGAGCACCCGGAAGCCGTAGCCGCTCTCCTGAAGGCCGGAGAGGAAGTCGTGGTAGGCGGCGCTCCCGGAAGAGGTGATCAGGGCGAGGGTCAGGGGCAGATCCGGAAGCGGCAGGGCGCGGTTGCGCTCCATCAGTCCGGAAGCGGCCAGGGCGGCCAGCGTCTCTCTACGCCGCTGCTCCAGCAGCCCCAGGGTGAAGGCCGGGTCGACATCCTTGACGCAGAGCTGCAGCCGGCCGCCCGGTCCGTAGAAGTCGAGGCTTCCGCGGACACGGATCTGCATGCCGTCGGCGATCTGCTGGTTGGAAGCGCCCAGGAGGCGGCGGACCCGAAGGAAGTCGTTCTTCCAGATCACCGCCTCCATCTTGCCGACGATTTCGTCGCGCTCGCCCTTCTCCACCAGCTCGAAGTAGAAGTGCCCGCGCTGGCTGGGGCGGACACGCTGCGCCTCCCCCACGACCCAGACGGAGGAGAAAGCCTCGCCGAGTAAATCGCGGATCTCCCCGCAGAGCTGCGAGACGGAGTAGGTCGGCTCGAACAGCGGCAGGCTCAATGGTAGGACCGGAGCTCCTTGATCGAGCCCAGGGGGATCGACTCGGCCCACTCGACCGCCTTCTTGTCGCCGCCCGTCAGCTTGACCAGGAACTCGACGGCCTCGTCGCGCTCCCGGAACAGGCGCCAGATGAAGGTATGGCCCGCGGGCGCGGTGAAGTAGGTGTAGCTCTTGGCGCCCTGCGAGAGGTCGAAACCCAGGTTGGACTCGCCGTTGACGCCCACGCAGGCGACGGCGATGGCGCGGCAGGCGAGGGTCAGCGCCCTGATGGCGTCTTCGAAGTCGCCCAGCTCCTCGCGCGAAAGCGGCGAGTGGTAGACCGCGATCTTGGCGCCGTCCTCTTCGGCCAGCAGGTTGTAAGGGATGTCGTTGCGGTCCATCGCATCCTTGGTCTCGCTCGTGGTGACGAAGACGTCCTCGGTGCCGGTCACCTTGTAGGTGATGGCATAGACGTCCTTCTCGAGCTGCGTGAAGGCTTCGGCGAGGATGCTTTCATCCTCGACCGTAAAGTAGTACAGGCGGTTCATCATGCGTCGAGCCATGCGGTCTAATTCCTCCAGGCCTTGTCTCTCGCGGAGCTTCGCACCTCCGTCCGGGAGGCTGACCCCGGGGGAGCGGTGACGGTTTGGCGAGTGGGATCGGTGGCGGGGTTCGAGTACCCGTCAAGGCATTGTAACAAACGCCGGTCCGGGAACATTCGCGGGCCGGACGGCAATTGCCCGAGCCGCGATCCATGATATCCTGTCGCGCATCGACACGACCGAGCCCGAGGAACCGGCACCATGGACAAGGAACTGATTGCCTATCTCGAAGAGCGCTTCCAAGGAATGGACCAGCGTTTTCAGGGGATTGACGCGCGCTTCCGCGAGCTCAATGAGCGGATGGACAACCGCTTTGACCAGGTCGACAGGCGCTTTGACCAGGTCGACAGGCGATTCGAGCAGGTCGACGAGACCATCCGTCACACCCGGATTGAGGTTGAGGGTCTCCGGGACGACATCCGCCAGGTTGCCGAAGGCGTGACAGGAGTCACCGAGCAGCTGGAATCCTTCAAGCAAGTCGTGGACAAGCGCCTGGCTGAGCTTCCGCAGCCGGTCCACTACTCCGCGCTGGACAGCCGGATCAGCGCCCTCGAGCGTCGCAGCACCTGATCAGCCGGCTCGCCGTTCCGACCGTTCGAATTACCGGCGAGATACGTGTCGAGCTGGCGCCGCTCCTCGGCGGTAAGCTCGGCATCCTCCAGCAGATAGCTCTCACCCGCAGGCGGCAGCGGTATGGTGGCCACGGAGAGCGCCCGCTCCATCCGCTGGCAGTCGAGGTCGGCCCCGGGCAGCACCGGGATGCGGTCGCAGAAGCTCGCCATCTGGGTGGCGATCCCGCTCTGGATACGGACGCGGATCTGCTTGGGAAGCTGCTCCGTGGTGACCACGTAGGCTCCCGGCTCGCGGGTGACCCGGACCCTTCCTTCCAGCGTGGCGGCCTGGGGCGGCACGAGCACCTCGTCCTGCAGCCGGGTTCCCGTCAATCCGGCAACGTCCACGTCTGCCACCAGCCAGCCCTTGCCCTGGAACTCCACCCGCAGCTCGGCCGTGTGGCTGCCGGCCGACCCCGGCTCCAGCCGCAGGAGATGGCTGCGCAAGGTCAGGTTGCTCCGCGGGGAAGAGAGCCGGATCGTCAGCGGTCCCTGCTCGATCGGAGAGATCTCCGGCACCGCTTCCGGGTAGCTGCGGTTGTAGCGCTCGAAGCGGAACTGGCCAGGTCCGGCGGCCGGCGCCGCCCCGAGAAGGAGGACGGCCGGGATCAGGACGAAGAAGAGAGATTTGCGGCTCATGAAACGATAACCCCTTGCAGAAAGAATAGCTTCCCGCCTACGGATAGTACCCGCGTGCCGTTCGGACCTTGCCGCGCCGGACCTTCACCTCGACCGGCCGGTAGCCGTACTCGTCGGCGGGCCGGTCGGACTGGTAGGCCACGTAGTAGCGGCTGCGCAGCTCGCGCTCAATCTCCCCGTAGACGTTCGCCAGCTCCCCGGCGTGCTCCACGAAGAAGGCCCGGGCACCGGTCGCTTCCGCGAGACTCTGGAGCTGGTTGCGCACGTCGAGCTTGAGCGCCGAGACGTTCAGGCCGATGGGAAAGACCGCGACTCCGCTCCGCCGGGCGTACTCCAGGGCCTGCTCCCACGGAGTGTTGCTCGACGTGTCCTCGCCGTCCGTGAGGACAATCAGGGCGCGCTGGCCGCGATAGCCCCGGAAGTAGTAGAGACCCGTGATCAGGCCGTCGTAGAAGGCTGTCCGTCCCGCGGCCCGCAGCCCTTCGAGCGCCTCGCTCACCACCTCCAGGTCGTCCGTGGGCGGCATGAGCAGGTAGGGACGGGACGAGAAACCGACGCCGAAGGCGCGGTCGCCTTGAGAAAGCTTGCGCAGGAAGCCGTCCGCCGCCCGCTGCGCCTCCACAAGCGAGGAGGACATCGAGACCGAGGTGTCGATCACGAAGCCCAGCGTGAGAGGCAGGTTCTCCACCATCTCAAAGCGAGAGATCGCCTGCGGGCGGTCGTCCTCCAGGACCTGGAAGTCCTGCTCCGTGAGCCCGC
>JANOCF010001192.1:0-3698 GCA_031412055.1 Holophagales bacterium
GCCAGGGCGGGACCAGCGGCGGTGCCCGCGACTGGAGAAGTAGAGGCCGACCAGCCCCAAGGCAAGAGCCGCGGGAAGCACCCAACGGATGACATCGTTCACCGCGAGGAAGCCGAGCCCGATCGAGGACAGCACGCCGCCCGAGGCGGCAACGCAGATGGGACAGAGTCCTTTTGGCGCGAGCAACGCGAGGAAACTGCCCGTAGAGGCAAGCCAGGAGAGAGGGTTTCGCTTCGGCATCATGGTCACTCCAATTCGCGCTCCAAGGCGTCCAGGATGGGGCACTCGCTGGTGGGCAAGGCTCCGGACAGGCAGATTCCCGCCATTCCGTCGAGAGCCCTCCTCATCTGTTCGAGAGAGCGGATCTTTTCGTCGATGGTTTCGATCTTCGCCTGGATCCGCTCTTGAACTTCTGCGCAGGAGGCCTCCGAACTCGCCCGGAGAGAGAGCAGTTCCTGGATCTCCGGGAGGGTGAACCCGAGTTCCTTCGCCTGCCGGATGAAGCGGAGACGGGTGAGGGTCCCGGGCGGGTATTGGCGGTATCCGGAATCGCCCCGGTCCGGTTCCTCCAGGAGTCCCTTCCGCTCGTAGAAGCGCACCGTCTCCACCCCCACACCGGCGGATTGCACTAGTTTGCCAATCGTCATGGTCTCGGTCCTGCTCATTCCTGCCTCCTCACAAACGAGAGGATAGACCCCGTACCACAGTACGGAGTCAAGCCCCAAAACAGACAAGGGTACATGTTGCAATCCGTTTTGCTTCAAGGTAGATTGACAGAATCATGATGACCTCGACTCTTGTCTACCCTCCCTCGTTCCTGAAGCTCCTGGCGCACGAGCTGCGCTGGCGGCTGGTCGAAGCCCTGGCCCGGAGTGACCGCCGGGTTCAGGAGTTGGTGGCTCTCGTGGGCGAACCTCACAACCTTGTTTCCTACCATCTCCGGCGACTACGGGATCAGGCGCTCGTCTCGGAACGCCGGAGCGCAGCTGATGGTCGTGACGTCTACTACAGTCTGGATCTCGACCGCCTGAAGGGCTTGTATTTCGCGGCCGGTGAGAGTCTTCACCCTGGGATCTCGGAGCGACCTCTGACAGCGAGTGAGAACGAAACCAGCCTCGGCCGGCGCGCTCGTGTTCTCTTCCTCTGCACTCACAACAGTGCGCGGTCCCAGATGGCGGAGGGCATCCTCCGGTACCTTGGAGGGGACCGGGTGGAGGTTCACAGCGCCGGGACCGTGGCGACTCGGGTGCATCCACTGTCGATCGCCGCAATGGCCAATAAAGGCATCGATATCAGCGAGCAGCGCTCGAAGCATCTGGACGAGTTCGTCGGGCAAGATTTCGACTACGTGGTAACGGTCTGCGACAACGCTCGCGAGTCGTGCCCGATCTTCCCGGGAGCACCGGAGCGGATTCACTGGAGCATTGCCGACCCCTCGGCGGTCGAAGGAGATGAGGCGACAAGATTGCACGCCTTCCACGTCGCGGCGGACGAGTTGATGACCCGTATCCGCTACCTCCTGCTGACCATCGAGCGGAAGCGCACGTAGGCCATGGATACTCCTCTGTGGAGACGGAGCGTGGCCGAGTGCACCGGGGCCTTCGCCCTCGTTACGGCGGGTTGCGGGGCGATTGTGGTGAACCAGGAGACGGGAGCCTTGGGTCACGTCGGCGTAGCCGCGAGCTTCGGATTGGTCATCATGGTCATGATCGCCGCGGTCGGGCACCTGTCCGGGGCTCACTTCAATCCTGCGGTGACGGTGGCGTTCGCAGTCACCCGGCATTTTCCCTGGCGCGATGTGCCCCTTTACGTCGTGGGCCAGCTCCTCGGCACCGTGGGCGGTGCGCTGGTGCTCCGGGCGTTCTTCGGGCCTGAAGCCGGGCTTGGGATGACTGCGCCTTCGGGCAGCCCTCTGCGGGCGCTCGGGATGGAGGTCCTCCTCACCGCAGTCCTCATGTTCGTCATCACTTCGGTGGCGACGGACACTCGGGCCGTCGGGCAGCTCGCCGCGATCGCAATCGGCGGCACGGTTGCGCTCGATGCGCTCTGGGGCGGGCCGATCACCGGCGCATCCATGAACCCGGCCCGCTCCTTTGGCCCCGCGCTGGTGGCTGGAGTGTGGCGGCATCAGTGGATCTACTGGCTCGGCCCACTCGCGGGCGCAATCCTCGGAGCCTTTCTGTACCAGCTGCTGCGTTCGGGGTCCCCCGGCAAGGACTGAATGGTCCCGACGCCGCGGCAGAAGAGGTGGGCGCTCGTCCGTGTCGCTTTGGGGATGGCTCAGATGTTCGGTGGCGTCTTTTCTTTGGTCCTCCTCGTCGCAACCGGTGTCAATACAGCGTCTCTCATCGCGGTCGGTGCCACTGGTGTTTTGACAACGATCAGTGTGCTTCTTTTCGGTGCGCGGAATGCTTCGAGAAACCGGAGTCGCTGACAAGATGGACCCTCAGCGCAGGGGAAGAGCCTTCACCCTGGTCGCCCTTCTTCTCTGCGTTGCGGCCTGCCGAGAGGTAGACCCGTGGAGTGACCGGGGCGTACAGGAATTTGTGGTGCGAACCGTACCGCCTGGTGCTACTTTGGTCGGTTCCTTGGCGCCTACCCGGGATCAAAGTGGCATTTCCGCGGAGTGGGAGATTTCCACCGGGATGACCTGGGATGCCTATGCCCAATGGATCAAAGATCGTCTGGCGAAAGACTTCTCGGCAGGCCCTGGCGTACACTCCCCAATGAGCTTCAGAAAGGTTTTACCAGGGGACGTGGTCAGCTTGCGAGTGGAGAGGCTTTCCTCTGCGCTTCCGTTACACGTGCGAGTCACTCTTCGCGCTGGCCCGTTCTGAGGCTGACGTAGCGGTCGAGGCGTTCAGTCGCCGGGTAAGGTCTTCGTTGGCCCGGGTCAGGGCCTCCATCTTAGCCTGCATCTGAGCCTCAAGGGCGGCAAGCTCGGCCTTGTGGCGGCGTTCGCGCTCTTCGGAGAGGGCCTGGTGGGCCTCTCGCTCGCGTTGATAGGCCTCCTGGCGCAGGGCGTGGCCTTCCTCCATGATGCGGACGTCGAGCTGGATCTGCTCCTGACGCTTGTCCTGCCGGCGCTGGAGCCAGCGGCGGAGGATTTCCAGGAAGGCGGCGCTTCCTCCAAGGGCGGCCAAGCCGGTGACGACGCGATCGACAAGCTCGCTCATGCGCAAGGCCCGCGAGATCTTCAGGCGATAGCCGGGGCTGAGGGAGAGATTCACTTGCATCACGATCTCCAGGGAAAACCCGCCCGGTGCCAAGAGTAGCGCCGGGCGGGGTGGGGGTTTTACCGGCGCTTCCTGGCCGGCTGCTGGACACGCTCCGCCTTGAGGTCGGCTTCGTCTCCGGGCGGCTCCTCGGCAACTGCCGGGTCCTGGACACGCTCGGCCTTGAGGTTGGTCTCGTCTCCGGGCGGCTCCTCGGCGACTGCCGGATCCTGGACACGCTCCGCCTTGAGGCCCAGGACCTCGACGCCCGCGGGCACGGAGTCGACCGCCTCGATCCGCAGCTTGGAATCATCCGCGAGCTGCGGGGGAAGCTTGGCGGCGCGGACGTAGACCGGCTCGCGGCCGAACGTCAGCACCTGGCCTACCACGCTGACGCGGCGGGTGGCGTTGGCGGTATCCAGGACCTCACCAGTGACACGGATCTTGTAAATCTTCATCTTGACTCTCCTTTTTCTTACTCCG
>JANOCF010001193.1:0-5147 GCA_031412055.1 Holophagales bacterium
ACGGCCTTGCCCGTGCCCGTCTTGCCCTGGAAGTCCTTCCAGGTCACCTCCAGCTTGAAACGGTCGCTGTTCAGGCAGAGGGTAGGGCCGGACGTGCAGGCTGAAGCCGCGATCCGCGCCGAGTCCACGGGACCGCCCTCCACCGACAGGGCGTAGTCGCCGCCCGAGCCCACTTCGACGAGCCCGGCCTTGGCCGAGAGCGACTGCCCGGCGAGCGTGGCCGACCGGCCGCTCCAGGCGTAGGCCAGGAACGACCGGGACGGTGAGCCCGGAGCTCCCGCGCCCAGGAACGGCGGAACGGCGAGCACCGTGCCAAGCCGGGGGGTGCTGGTCAGCCGCGTGTTGCCGCCGTCGCTCTTGTCGATGGAGCCGGCCACGAATGTGTTCAGCTCCGGTGCGCTGACCCCACCCGGGGCAGACCGGTTGTGGGCATAGACCGAGCTGCCGGAGGTCAGGTGGAACTGGTTGCCGTTGTAGCGCACCGCGTTGACCGGCCCCGAGGCCGGCTCGTTGTCCCAGACCGGGATGCCGTTGTTGGCGCTGAAGATCGAGCTCGAGACCAGGCCTCCCACGTTCCGTGGCCGGGTCGGGTCGTTCAAGGGCGTGGAGTAGATGGCGGAGCCGCGGGATTCGGCCACCAAGTTGCCCAGGAAGTTCGACTCGGAGATCTGGACCGTCGCACCGGTCAGGAAGAGCGCGCCGCCCCGCTGCGCCGAGTTGTTGGCGAACGTCGTGCGGGTGATCACCGCGTTGGCATCGCGGCCGATCGTCATGCCCCCGCCGCTGCCGCTGGCGCCGGAGTTGAGGATGAGCGAGTCCTCCATCAGCAGCTCCACCAGATCGGCCTGGACCGCTCCGCCGGTTCCGGCGCCGCCCCCGGAGGTGGCCTGTACGTCGCAGTCGGAGAAGACGGTCCGCCGCAGCTCGACGCGGGCGCGGTTCTCCTCCAGGGTACCGGCCGCGGGCACGCCGTTCAGGCCGTACACCCGGCTCTCGTCCCCGCTCACGAGCATGCAGCCGCCGGTGTGCGCCACGACCCCGCCGCCATGGAACAGGGTGTCGGACACGATCAGCCGGGTCGAGGGCCGGTTGATGGCTCCGGAGCCGGTCGACCCGTCCGCGAAGTCCACCGAGCTGGCGAACACGGCGCCGCCCGCGCCGGTGGCCGCTCCGGTCAGGGGCGCGCGGTTGCCCAGGAACCGGGAGCCGCGGATCTCCACGCTGGCCCGGTAGCTGTCCACGGCGCCGCCGAACTCGGCCACGTTGTCGGTGAAGACCGAGGCGTCGATCTCCAGGTGGGCCTGATCCTCGACGTGGATCGCTCCGCCCGCGGTCTGTCCCGGAGCGGGCAGGCCGCCGCCGGCCAGGTTGTTCTCGAAGGTCGCGCGGCTCACCTCGACCCGGGTGACGGGGGTGGTGACCGGGTCGGCCCAGCGTCCGAAGCCGTAGATGCCGCCGCCGACCCAGCCGGCCTGGTTGCCCCGGAAGCGGGTGCCGTTGACGCGCAGGGTCGAGTCCAGGAGGTAGATGCCGCCGCCCGAGGAGAACGCTTTGTGGCCGGGCAGGTTGACCCGGTTGTCTACCAGTTCCCCTCCTTCCAGGTTCACGGTGGCGACGATGATCTCCACGGCGCCGCCCCGGTTGTGGGAGGAGTTCCCCCGGAAAACCGTGTTGGCGAAGGTGACCTCGCTGCCTTCCAGAACCCGCACCGCGCCGCCGCCGGTGGACCGCCCCGTGGCGTGGTTGTTTTCGAAGAGACAGCTCCCGAAGCGGGCCTCGGCCGCGCTGAGAGTAACCCCGCCGGCGTACGCCTCCGTCTCCGAAAACCCGTTCCGGAAGGTGATCCCCTCGAAAGTGACCAGCTTGCCGCGCTCGCGCTTGCCGTTTTCAAAGCGGAGGAGCTGGTTGGTCCCGCCGCCGTCGAGCACGGCCGCGCCGCCGGTTGCGCGCACGGTGAATGCCTTGCGCAGGTTGGCGATGGAGTATCCCCGGGGAGGAGTGGCGTAGGTCCCGGCAGCCAGCTCGATCACGCCGCCGTCGGACACGGTCGAGATCGCCAGTTGGAGATCTTTTGCATCCTGGGGAACGCGCACGCGCTGCGCGGCTATCGCCGGCGTCGCTTCGGACGCGGCAAAAGGGAGAAGGAGCAAGGCGAGCAGCGGGAGCCGCGCAAGCCGGAGGCGCATGGACATGTTTCGTCCCCTGGGGCGTTCGCCCGGTCATTGGCTAAAAGGCTTATAGCGATTTTAGCATGCTTCGGCCGCGGGGAGGCGAGACCCGGCCGGACACCGCCGGCCGGGGTCCTCAGGTAGGTGTAACTAGCGCTCGCCGCGCTCGGATTCCCGGTCGCAGGCCGGACGGATCTGAGCCTTTTCAGACGATTTGCACTCACGGACCCCCGGGAGTACCATGGGTTCATGGCCAGACGTTCCGGCCCCCTCCGCACGCTTTCCTCTGTCTCTTTGATAGGTGCGCTCGTCGAACTCGGCGAGGCAGGCGCCACTGCGGCCTGTGAGGAGTTGGAATTGGACTGCTGCCAGCAATCTGGCGTGCAGGCGCCGCACAACCCCGTGCCGACGCGGCCGCCCGGTCCTGCCATGACCGCGGCAACCTCTGCCGCGGATACGCCGGCCCCCTCACCAGTCCGGGCTCATCCCTCACCCGGAAAGGCGGCCGCGCCAGCGGCCATCCAGGGGGTCGGCTTCTTCAACCGCTCCACCACTTCCTGACTCAAACTCGGTGCAGAGTTGGAGGCCTGAGCCTCTGCTATGCTTCCTATGATGCGCTACACGGTCATTTTGGAAAAAGGCAGGGAGCGGGGCTACGTGGCAGTCTGCCCCACTCTGCCGGGCTGTGTCTCCCAGGGCCGCTCCCGGCGCGAGGTGCTGAAGAACATCCGCGAGGCCATCGAGGTATACATCGAAGCTCTCCTGGAGGATGGGCTTCCGCGGGCCTCACGGTAGAGCAATTGCAGAAGCTGCTCTAAGCTCAAGACAAGTCGAGCTGCCCCTCGATCGCGTCGCAGGCCGCCGCCACCCCCTTCTCCGCCTTCACGATCCGGCCGATGTCGTCCGCCCGGCGGGCGTACTTCGGGTCCCCCAGCAGCTTGCGCAGCTCCTTCACGGCCCTCTTCGCGGTGTACTTCTTCCTCGGGATCGTCCGCGACGTGCCCAGCCGTTCCAGGCGGTCGGCGTTGTCCGGCTGATCGTGGCTGTAGGGCATGACCAGGGTCGGACGGCCGGCCCTCAGCGCCTGGCCCGTGGTCCCGACTCCTCCCTGGTGGACGATCGCGGCCGCCCTCGGGAACACATCCGAGTAGGGCGCGTAGTCGGTCGCGAAGATCTCCTTCGGCAGGTCCGCGGGCGGCGGGTTCCAGCCCATGAGCAGGACGGCGCGGCGGCTCAGCTCCCGGGCGGCCCTGGCGCTCTCCCGGTAGAACTCTCCGGGGTCCATCACTGCGGCCGAGCCCAGGGTAAAGATGATGGGCGGCTCCCCTTCGCTCAGAAAGCGCTCCAGCTCCGTGGCGGAGGCTCCCAGGTTCTCCGGCTTTGCGTCGTAGAAGGCAAACCCCGTGGTCACCGTGTTGGCGGGCCAGTCGGGCTGCGGCTCCCCGATCACCCGGGAGAACAGGGCGAGCACGAGGTGGGGCGAGAACTTCCCCTCGAAGATGGGGTGCTCGCCCGGAGGGAGACCCAGCTCGCGGCGCAGCTCTTCCACCGGACGCGTCCAAGGGCGGGTGATGCGCTTGCCGTACGCCATCACGCCCCGGTTGACCGCCGGCCCCAGGACCCGCAGCTTCGCCAGTCCAGGGTGCGGCGGCAGCACCGGAGGGTCGTAGGCGGAGAGGAAGGAGATCGGCGAGAGGGAGACCGTGGCCCACTTCAGGCCGGTCTTCTCGGCCACCAGAGGCGCGGCGTAGACCAGCTCCGCGCCCAGCAGGAAGTCCGCGCCCTCGGTCGCGGCCAGCAGGTCGGCGTAGGTGTCCCGGAGGTTCGGGAACATGATCCCCCGGAGGATGCGCTCGCTCCCCTTCTTGATGTCCATGAGCTGGGCTATCAGCTCCCGGTCGTCCGGCGACACATACGGCCGGAGGCCGCGGAACTCGAAGCCGAGCCCTTCGATCTTGGGGCGGTAGTACTCCGACGTGGCGAAGACGACCTCGTGACCCCGCTCCCGGAGGCCGAAGGCCAGCGCGATGAGCGGATGGAGATCACCCAGAGAGCCGAATGTGGCGAAGACGATGCGCTGGATGGGTCTGCCCTCCCTGTGTGGCAGGGATTGTACCCTTCGGCAGCTTCTCCCGGGCGGAGGCGATCCAGCGCAGTTGGCGCTTCGCCTCTCCCGCCTCCCTGGGGAGTAGAAAGAACACGGGGCGCGGGAGGGAGTGCGGATGGATGTACACGTTGACACGCTCGGGCGTGCCGTTGCGCTCGATCCACTCCACCAGCTTCACGGCATGGGCCTCGGCTCCGCCCCCGACCGTGATCATGATCTGGCCGGGGACCACACCCCGGGCGACGACATCGATTTCAATGCCGTCCGCCACGAAGTCCTCCAGATGCTCGGCAGCGACCCTGGAGAGCATGGCTTCCTCTTCCTTCTGGCCGGAATGAGACATTTCGATGAGATGGCGGTACGACGGTACGTCTCGAAACATGAAATCCTCTCAGCCTTCTTGATACCTCTTGTAGATGACGAATCAGAAGCCCAGCCTTTGATCCGTCTCCTTTTCCGGGAACTCGCTGTGCAAGTCAGCGAGGCGATGTTCAAGTACGGCAGCGGCTTCGGTATCAAGGTGTTGCCGGTGTTCGGCGGCCAGCCGATCTTCCGCCAGTTCAAAGAGCTCGAACGTGGCGTGCATGTGATCGTGGCCACACCCGGTCGAGCCCACGACCACATCAAGCGCGGTTCGCTCGACCTCGACCAGATCAGCACTGTGGTCCTCGACGAAGCCGACGAAATGCTCGACATGGGGTTCTCCGAAGACATCGAGGCGATCCTCGAGGCCACACCCGAGACGCGCCAAACGGTGTTGTTCTCGGCCACGATGCCAAAACGGATCATCGGTCTCGCGCGCAAGTACCAGCGCAACCCCTTGCGCATCGAAATCGGCTCTGGGCAGACCGAGTCGGGCAAGGGGCTCATTC
>JANOCF010001194.1:0-3186 GCA_031412055.1 Holophagales bacterium
CCCATGTGCTGCAGGCGGTGGTGACGTTCGACACCCCCGACAGCCAGGTGCCGGTCATTCCAGCCGCCCGCGGACCGCTGCTCGCGGGTTCGGCCGTGGCGGCGATCGGCCGCTTCGAGGAGGGGCTGCGTGCCCGGCCGGAGGTCGGCGGCGTCTTCGGGCTCGCGAGCCACCTCTCGACCACGGCCTATTTCTGGGGCGGGCGCCGGGAAGAGGCGCGGGCGATCGTCGACAACCCGTCCTGGATCTACCTGCACGTGCGGCGCATCGGCAACGTGCGCGGCGAGGCGCGCCGGACCGAGCTGGTGGACGACGGCTTCCGCCGCACGGTGGTCACCATCCTGCTCAAGGGGGCCAACTTCCGCCGGACGCAGGCGGTCATCGACGAGATCCGCAGGCTGGAGAGGACCGAGCTGGCGCCCGTCCGGGCGCGCGTCGAGCTCGCGGGCGACCTCGCCATCTCCCAGGCCATGATCCCGGCGATCGTGCGCACGCAGACGGGCTCGCTGATCGGCGCCCTCGCCGCCAACCTGCTGATCCTGACCCTGCTCTTTCGCTCGTTCCGTCTCGGGCTGCTCTGCGCCGCCCCCACCTCGCTAGCCGTGGCCTGGACCTTCGGGTTCATGGGATGGCTGGGCATCCCGCTGGGGGTGGCGACGTCGGTGTTCTGCGCCGTGACCCTGGGGATCGGCGACGACTACTGCATCCACTTCCTGGACCGGTTCCAGGCAGCGCGGGGAGCTTCCCGGCCGGCCCAGCCGGCCGCCCGGATCGCCGCGTCCGAGGCGGGGCCGGCGATCCTCGTCGACACCCTCGCGATCACCCTCGGGTTCGGCCTGATGACCCTCTCCCAGGTGCCGACCAACCGCTGGCTCGGGCTGCTCGTGCTCTTCGGGCTGGCGAGCGCCTGCCTGCTCACCCTCGCGGGCGTGGGCTCGGTGCTCGGAATGCAGGAGCTGTGGCAAGCCTCCCGGAGCCCCCGGAACGCGTCGGGCTCCCAGGCCGCCGAGGAGGCCGCCCGGTGACCCGCACCCGCGGACCTCCGTGGGGCCATCCTGCCCCGTGCTCACCGCTTCACAATCCATGAACGACAAGGAGACACAATGAACAAGACCATCCTTCGCGCTTCCCTGCTCGGCCTTCTGCTCGTGGGCCTGGCCGCCCTACCGGCCGCCGCGCAGATCCCGCCGGGCCCTGACTACTGGGTGACTCCCGACAATGGGCGGACGTTCTTCACCTTCCCGAACGGGGATGTCGAGTCCCTCTGCGGCGCTCCGCCTTCAACCACATGGAATCACAGGGTGAACCTCAAGGGGGTTCCGGTCGCGGCGGACTACGACACCGTGGTGCAGCGGCTCGACAATGCCGTCTTCAACACGACCGGCAATGCCCAGACCCGGATCGTCGTCAAGGCCCTGTCGTTCGCCAGCGCGGCCCCCCAGGGAACCCCGTGCGGCACGCTGACCTGGAAGGTCGGGCTTGCCGGCACGCAATCGCTCACCGTGATGAGGTTGCGCCGCACGAGCCCCCAGGGCGGCTTCTTCTCGGCCGATATCGCCGTCAACGTCGAGTTCAAGGCTTACAACGCTTCCAGCGTCTACGTCGGAAGCCTGTTCTACAGCATGATCCTGCCCGATCCGCAGAACGGCACGCCCTGGTCGTTCGGCCCGACGGGCCTGTTCCGCGCCGGCATGACCACCACCAACAATTGCGTCGACGTGCTGCGGGAGAAGCTCTCCACCTACACCCCCGACTCCGACCACGCCTACTTCATCTCGAACATGATCGCGCAGGGGCTGTGCTACCGGACGAACTAGTCTGCAAAAGAAAACGGCCGGCGGAGACGCCGGCCGTTTCCCCTTCACGAAGGACTCGATTTTCTAGAGTACGGGGCTGCCGCTCGCGACCGGGCAGCTGCTCTGGGAGTTGGAGGCGGTCCGGATCCAGTTCTCGTCGCCCGAGTAGGAGAAGATGAAGCTGCCACCCTTGATCGTGTCGATCACCGGCTTGGCGCTCGCCTGGGACAGGGCCGGGCAGCCCCAGCTCCGGCCGAGACGGCCCTGGTTGCGGGCGTGCTCGGCACTGACGTACCAGGCTCCGTGCATCACGATGTAGCGCTTCTCCGCCAGGTCGTTGACCCCTTCGTCCAGGCCCTTGAGCTTGAGCGAGTAGCCGTTGCCGCCCTCGTAGGTGCCGCCCGTCAGGAACAGGCCGAGGCTGGTCTGGTGGCTGTCGTTCACGTTCGAGAACCGGGTGGCGTACTTGTCGCCGCTCCCGCGGCCGTGGGCCACCAGCTCGTGGTAGAGCACCTCGCCCTTGGCGA
This sequence comes from Holophagales bacterium, assembly GCA_031412055.1. GTDB lineage: Bacteria > Acidobacteriota > Thermoanaerobaculia > Multivoradales > UBA5704 > DATMER01. The sequence goes on from JANOCF010001194.1 coordinate 2,324, forward strand.
GATCCAGCACCCAGAGCCGCGGCTCGGTCGACGGCAGGGAGTAGTCGATGACCGTCAGCAGGTCGTCTTTCCCCTCGGCCCCCTCGACACCGCGGGCGCGGGCGCAGGAGACCGCGTCGAGAGCCATGGCGAGGACCTTCGGGGATAGTCCGTCCGCGCGCTCGGCGAAGAGCGCCGGCGTGACGGAGGCGCGGGTGTTCACGGCCGGCACGATGCCGGCGGAAGCGATCTGGACCGGAGCCTCGGGGGCTGCCGGGGCAGCGGCGGCGGCCTGGGTCAAATCGGGATCAACAGAGCTGGAAACGGCGGCGATCAGGGACAGTAGGAGCACAGCAGGGAGGCGAAGCCCGTTAGTCATTCGTGAAGAGGCCTCCAGGAGGTCATGGAACCTGTAAGGATCCGGGTTGGTTCGTCTCTCACAGAGTACAACCAAAACCGAGTTCGGGCAATTCCTTTTGAGACCGGATTTGCGCCCGGAAAAACAGGATCACTGTGCGGAAATTTAAAATTCTCGCACAGCAACTCTCTGCAAAGCCCCGAGAAAATAGAATTATTGTGCGAAAATTTACAATTTCTGTGCGAGAATTTCTTTTTTCTGTGCGAGAATTTTAAATTCCCGCACAAGAATTCTTCGTAAAGCGCCGCGAAAAGCTTTTCGCTGTGCGAAAGTTTAGAATTCTTGTGCGGGAAAACTGTTTTCGCGGGCACCTGAGATTGTTTCCAAACCCTCCAGTCCTCCCCTGCGTACAGATATACTCACCCAGGGGCCGGACCGGGGCTCGGGACCGGCCAGGAGGCCCTTGTGACGACCATCAACGATCGCGCGACCGGACGGGACGTGGTTCTCGCCATTCGCGAAAACA
>JANOCF010001195.1:0-6612 GCA_031412055.1 Holophagales bacterium
AGAAGTTGATCGTCGAACCGTTCCAGAAGGCGTTGCACGTCTGGTTGATGTTGACGTTGGCCGTCAGCTGGGCGGTGAGCCAGGGACGGGTGATCCAGCCGCGCGCGATCTCCTTGGCGCGGTTGACATGGTAGAACTGGCCGCGCGACGAGTGGGTGTTGCCCGCGCCGCCGGAGCCCGGGGTGGTGCAGTCGGTGCCGGCGGAGGTGCCGAAGTCGAGGTCGCCGGTGGTGGCGTTGGCCGTCACCGAGATGGCGCCGCAGTTGTCCACCACCCGCACGTACTGGCCGGCGAGCGAGGACGTGACCGTGCCGCCCGGGAAGGTGTAGACGCCGCCCGAGTTGGTGAAGCCGCCGCTCGAGAGGTTGGTGAAGGGCAGCGGCATCGTGACCGGGGTGCCGAGGAACTTCACGCCGCCGGTGGCCTGGGCGTACTCGTTGGTGTCCTTGAACTCGAGGACCTCGCCGCTGTTCGCGTCGACGCGGGCGCGCCAGGTGGCACCCTCGTTCTCGCGGCGGAAGGTGAACTGCCAGACCCGCGCCAGGCCGCGGCCCTTGCCGAACTCGAAACCGTCGTTGAAACGGCTGTCGGCGAGAGCGACGGTGATCAGGCGCTGGGAGCCGCCGTCGAGGAAGCTGTCCTGCGCGGTGAAGCCGCCGATGTAGTCGGCGACCACGGCGAGGGCCTGCGCCCGCGTCAGCTTCTGCCCGGGGGTCTTGACGCCCGGCGAGGGGAGATTCTCGCTGCCGAACTGAATCAGGTTGCCATGGTTGATCCGGAAGACGACCCGGGCGCCCTCGATCGCGAGACCGGCGCGCTCGACGTTGTAGTCGATGAACCAGAGATATTCAGCAGGATTCCCGGAGCGATCGATATCCAGCTTAAGCGACTTGGCGTCGACGCCCAGCATGGGGGCTACCTTGAGGAGGAAGGAGCGCGAGATGCTCTCGAGAGTCGAGAGGCCCGGCTTCACTCCGCCCCTGAGACCGACGATCTCCTCGGCCACGAGGCGGTTGCCGCGGCCGGGGATGAAGGGGATTCCCGCGCCTTCCACGAGCTCGACGTGGCCGGTGCGCTTGTCAACCACACCCTGCCACTCGCCGTTTTCGCTGCGGAAGGTGGCCCAGGTGCTGCGGATGCCGGACCCGAGATTGCTCTCGATGTCCTCCACGGCCTCCAGGGCGGGCTTGGGAGCGAGGCGGTCGTGAGTGAAGGCCAGGGAGTCGAGAGAGTCCTTCGCCTCCTTGACGACCTGGGCCGCCGCTCCGCCGGGCATGGCCAGCAGACCGACGAGCGGCACGATCAATGAAAATCGACAGCTTCGGACATTCATACGTTTTCCTCCTTTAGGAAACGTTGGAACAACTGTAGCAGCTAGAACTCCCGCTGCATGGCGGGAGGTTTGAGATAGGTCCGAGGAGTCACTACCAGGAAAAGGTGCAGGAAACCGCCCGAAGCGAGCCAGCTTCTTCTATTGAAAATAGCCGGTCACGTCCACGAGCAGGTGGAAGGGGGAAGAAGCGCTGCCCTGGACGATCCCGGAGCCGTCGGTGGGGAGCGCGAGCAGGGTGTGAAGCGCGCGGGTCCGCCTGGCCTCGAAAGGGATCTCCCCGGCCCCCGTGAGTGTCAGGCTGCCGCCGAGAAGGGGATCGGCGACGGTTACGTTGACCGCCAGGGCGCGGGCCGTGGCCGGCACTCCGCAGGCGCCGGTCAGGGAGAGGGACAGGGGGACGCCGGGCAGGAGCCTGTCCACGAGCCGGCAGGGGGCGACGGTGTGGAAGTCGAGAGGCGGCGGCAGAGCGGCGCAGGCGGTGACGGCCACGTCGTCCAGCGACCACCCCGAGCCGCCGCCGGAGCAGTCGCTCAGTCCGGCGAAGCCCAGGAACAGCGCGCGGCCGGCGCAGCCGTCCGTGCCGCCGGTCGCCTTGTCGCAGGCTGCGTCCAGGTCCACCACCGTCTCTTCGAAGGCGCTCCGCGCTCCCGTGAATACCGACAGCCCCACGGCGGTGGCCGGAGGGCAGACGTGCGCCACGGTCCCGTCGTAGACCGCGCCGGAGAGGGCGGTGGCCGGCACCGGCACCTGCGGCCCGCCGTCGACCGAGAGGAGCAGGACGGCGCCGTCGAACAGGGCTTCGAAGTCCCGCCGGTGCCAGAAGGAGAGGCGGGTGCCGGTCGAGTCCGCGGGGATCTCCAGGCCCGCGGCTCCGCCCGGCTGCACGTAGGCGAACTGGTGGTTGTCGTAGGAAGCGCTGCAGCCGGGGCCGCCGAAGCGCATCACCCGGGAGCCGCTGCGGGCGGGGCAGGCCTGTCTGCCTCGCCAGTCTTCCGTGTCGCCGTTGAAGAGCACGGTGTGGGCGGTCCAGCCGCCCAGCCCCGAGCCGCTCTCGAAGTCGTCCGAGAAGAGCAGGGTCCGCGAGCACGGGTCGGTGCTCACCTTCGCGGCCGGAGAAGAGGCCGATTCGCATCCCCCGGCATGGGCTCGGACCCGGTACTCGTAGGACGAGCCCCCGGACAGGCCCGAATCGGTCCAGGAGGAGGCTGAGGCCGAAAGCGAGGCCACGCGAACGGCGGACCGGTATACGTTGTAGCCCTGGACGCCGGGGACCGGGCTCCAAGCGAGGCCGACCCGGCTGAGGCCGTCTGCCGCGGCGGACAGGCCGGCTGGCGCGGCCGGCGGAGAGCAGGGTCGTTCTTCCGGCACGGCCGCGGCGCACGGACCCAGGGGAGACGAGCACGCTTCTCTGTTCTCGGCATGGGCAAGCATCCGGTAGGCATAGACGGTCCCCGGGACGACCTCGGCATCCGAGTAGGTCGCCGATGCGAGGTCGTCCGCCACCTTCCGGAAGGCTGCGCCGCAGCCGCCCTCGGCGCGGTAGACGTCGTAGACCAGCCCCGAGGAGGCCGTCCAGATCGCGTCAATGCGGCGCTCATCTGGCACCAGGGAGATTTCCTGCGCAGCCGGTGGCGAGCACGAGGAGGAGCAGACGTCCGCACCCGGATCGTCGGGGCACGCGATGCCGTGGCGGTCGAAGGCGGCGAACAGGTGGCAGGAGTGGGGCGTGCCGTTGGAGAGGTCGCCGTCGTCGTCGTCCACGGCGCGCATCGTCTTCCAAAGGGAGCCGATGCCGCAGCCGCTGGAGGTCCAGGCCGGGTCGCTCGTATTGCAGGAGAAGGCGGCGGTGGCGGTGGACCGGGACAGGTACCAGAGCCGCTCGGCCACGGCCCAGGCCTCCGCCGTCCCCGCTCCGGGCAGATCGCGGGCCGCCAGGTCCCAGAGCGCCTCCGAGGCGACGTAGGACTCGCAGTGCCCCTCCCGTCCGCACGGTCCCGCGTAGGAGCTTTTGACCGGGCAGCGGAGCCGGGTGAAGTTCTCGACCGTGTGGGGGGCTCCTGAGGCGCGCTTCGCCCAGTCCAGGTCGCGCACCCCGGTGCACTCGGTGCAGGCATCACCGTAGCCGCCGCACGGACCGGAGAGGAAGCCGGGGCCGATGCAGGAGCTGCGGGTCGCGAGCGCGGCGGTGAAGTCGCCGTAGGCTTCGGCCGTTCCCAGATCCGGGGAGAGGCCATTGCCGTCGTTGGAATCGAGTCCGTGGCCGTATTCGTGGAGCGCGACCGCGGCGATCTCGCCGGTGTTGCGGCAGCCGCCGCCGGAGCGGAAGAAGGCGATCTCGGTGCCGTCCCAGTAGGCGTTGCAGGTGCTGCTCAGGTTCACGTTCACGGTCAGACGGCGATCAAGCCAGGCGTTGTCCGGCAGCCACACCCGGGCGGCCTCCTTGGCGCGGTTGACGTGGAAGAACTGGGTGCGGGCGGCGTGGGTGTTGCCCGGTCCGCCGCCGCCCGGGGTGGCGCAATCGGTCCCGGGAGAGGCGCCGAAGGTCACGTCGCCGCTCCAGTCCGATCCCTGGGAGACCGTTCCGCACCAGTCGCGGATGCGGACGTAGGGACCCGACAGGGAAGAGCTCACGGGTCCGGTCTCCGGCTCGAACCAGCCGGCCGGATCTGTGACCGTGCCTGAGGAGAGCTGGGCGAAGGGCATGGGCAGGACCGTCTCGGCGCCGGCCGTAGGGGATTCGGGGAAGACCCCGCCGGTGACGCGCCCGTAGACGTTGACGTCGCGGAGCTCGAGGAGCTCTCCCGTCGTGGCATCGATCCGCGCCCGCCAGGTGCCTGGCTCCCCCTTGCGCTGGAACGAGTGTTGCCACACCAGGATGCCCTGGGGGAGCAGATGGAGGGAGCCGCCGTCCAGGAAGGTGTCCGAAGCGGAGAATCCATCCAGATGTCCGGCGAGCACGGCGAGGGCGTCCTGCCGGGAGATGCGGGCCTCGGGGACGGCCGCTCCCGGCTCGGGCAGGCTTTCGCTCCCCATCTGGATCAGGTTGCCGTGGCTAACGCGGAAGACGACCCGCGCGCCCTCGACCGGGAGACCGCCGGTGACGACGTCGAAGTCCACATTCCAGAGATGCCCTCCGACGAGGCCCGAGCGGTCGCGGTTGAGCACCAGCGAGGAGGCATCAACTCCGAGGACCGTCTCGACCTGGGGGAGGAAGGCGCGGGCGGCCCGCTCCAGGCCGGCCAGATCGGGCTTTTGCAGGCGCCAGGGAATTCCGGTTCCTTCGGCAGACACGATCCGGCCGGTCCGGCGGTCGGCGAGGCCGCGCCAGCTTGCCCCTTCTAAAGCCAGCGCGACCGGCACCGCGTCCAACGGGACGGCCGTGCGCAGCCGGGGGCTGACATAGGCGCGAGCGCTCACCGCACCTCCTTCCTGCCGGACGACCTGGGCCGCACCGGAGATGGAGAGGAGGGCGAACGCCAACGCCACGAGGAGCGGCGTGGCCGCATCGCGGGCGATCTGCATGTCTTCCCTCTTGGGAAACTGAATCTGGGAGCGGATTGTATCGAATTGCACAGTCAGGGGACAATTAAGACTTGCCGGATCGCTCAATCCGAAACACAATACGGCGTCTTCTCAAGAAACCGCGCCGGGTCGCTCCCTCGGGAACGCCGAGGCATGGAGGATGCTTGCTGAGAGATTTCCTGCATCGGATTCCCCTCTTCTCGGACCTGGACGAGGACGAGCTTGTGCGTCTGGAGGGGATGATCCGGGAGGAGCCCTGCCCGGCCAAGACGGTCATCTTCCGCGAGGGGGATGCTGTCGACGCCTTCTACATCGTGCGCGAGGGGCTGGTCACCGTGTACCGGGAGGAGAAGGGCAAGCCTCTCCAGGTGCTGGCCCGCCTGGAGGCGGGCGGCTACTTCGGCGAGATGGGGCTGCTCAACGACAAGTCCCGGCGTTTCGCCTCGGCCCGCGCCACCCTGCCGTCGGTCCTGATGCGGATCGAGAAGGTCGACCTCGTCCAGCTCCTGGCCGAGGTCCCGATCCTGGAGCTGAAGTTCCGGGCCGAGGTCATCCGCCGGCACGGGATGAACGTCTCGGCCCTGCTCGCCCTGGCCGGGCAGCGGGACGTCCGCATCCGGCTCGGTGTCGATGCCATGATCACCCTGGAGGACGGCACGGCAATGCCCGTCACGCTGGAGAACCTGTCCATCGGCGGCGTCGGCCTGTCCGGCGGGCCGGCCGATTGGGACGTGCGGCAGACGGTGCGCTTCACCCTGGGCCTGCCCAACGAGCCGTCCCTCCTGGATGTCCACGGAACCGTCACCTGGAAGGAAGGCACGACCGTTGGGGTCGCCTTCGACCCGGAGGTCATCGGCGATCCCAACCGCGTCCACCGCACGCTGCGACGGTTCCTGGACAGCCGGCGCTGAAGCTCACCCCTTCGGCGATATCGGCGAGATCTCTACTTCCACCCGCTGCCCCAGCTTGAGCGGGGTCTTCCCGTCGAGCGCCACCTTGACGAGGAGCACCCGGGTGTCCGACGGGCGGCCGGGATCCTGCGGCTTCAGGCGCCGGGCCACGACCGCGTCCGGGATCTCCTCGACCCGGGCCGGCCAGGACTGGCCGGTGTAGCCCTCGGCCGTCACCTGAACGACGGAGCCCAGCGCGACGCGGCCCGCGTCGAACTCGTCCACCTCGGCCTCGATACGGGTGCGATTCAGATCCGCCACCGTCACCAGAGGGTCGCCGGGCTCTACGTGCTCGCCGGGCTGGACCGAGCGCAGGACCACCACGCCGTCGATGGGCGAGACGATCCGCATCTTGGCGAGCACCGCCTCCAGACGGCGGGCCGAAGCCTGGGCGGTCTCGCGCCGGGCGGCCGCGGCGTCCCGGTTGCGCCGGGCGCGGTCGGCGGCTTCCTGAGTCCCCACCTGCTCGGCCAGCAGCCGCTCGGCGCGGCCGAGGTCCACCTCCGCGAAGCGTATGTCCGCTTGCGACTCCTCGATCCGGGCGCGCGCCTCGGACAGCTCGGCGCGCATGTCGTCGGCCCGAAGCTCGGCGATCATCTGGCCCTTGCGCACCCGGTCCTTCTCGTCCACGGCCAGCCGGACTACCATGCCGGAAAGCTCCGTGGCCACGACCACCTGGGCGCCGGGATAGGTCACGAGCCGGCCCTCGGCCACGACCCGCTCCTCGGCGGCCGGAGCCGGGACCGAGGGAGCGGCCTCGGCCGAGCCGAGGGCGGAGCCAAGAGATGGGCCACGGCCACTGCGGAT
>JANOCF010001196.1:0-3216 GCA_031412055.1 Holophagales bacterium
CCTCAAAGGCCTTGCGGATCGCGCCGGGAGCTCCGGGGCTGAGGGTCCGGAACGAGCCGTTCACCTGGTCGGTCATCCGGTGATAGACCTTGGAGGCGAGCTTGTAGAGAGGGGGCGTCCGCCGCAGCGCCATCTCGATCAGCTTCTTGGGCCGCAAGGGTCTCCTCTCCTGCGCGGTTGCAGTCGTCATCTTTGGTCCTTTCTTGTCAGGAGGCGGCAGCCCGGCGCGGGTCGATCCCATTCAGGTAGCCGTTCTCAAAATACCACCGGGCCGTCTCGCGGATGCCGTCGGACGGATCGATGCGGGGCTCGTAGCCCAGGAGGCTCCGGGCCTTCTCGTAGGAGAACGCCCGGTTCTTGCGGAAGAAGTCGGCACGCCGCCGGTGGAGCGGCGGCTCGATGTTGAACGGTCGGCAGACCGCCTCGCATGCCGCGGCCGCGGCCATCAGCGGCCACATCGGCAGATGGCCGCGGGGGACCGGAACTCCCACGGCGTTCGCGACCAGAGACACCAGGTGGTCCAGCTTGAGGTATCGCGGCCCGGCGAGGATGAAGACCTGCCCCGTCGCCTCCGCCCGCTCGGCACAAAGGAGGATGCCGTCGATGAGGTCGTCGATGTAGACCATATGGAGGAAGGGCTCACCGGAGCCGAACATGCGGAAGCTCCCGTTCCGGATGGTGCGGAAGAGCTTCAGCAGGCGCAAGTCGCCCGGGCCATAGATGGAGGCCGGGCGCACCACGGTGCCGGGCAGCCCCTTGTCGAAAGCTTCCCGGGCCACCAGCTCTCCCTCCAGCTTGGTGCGCTGGTAGATGTCGCCGGGATTGTAGGGAGACTCTTCCGTGGAGGGCACCTCGCGGACGTCACCGTGGACACCGATGGTGCTGCAGTGGACCACCCGCTCAACGTCCTGCTGACGCGCCGCGTCCATGACGTTTCGCGTCCCCCCCACATTGACCTCGTGGTAGTAGGAATCCGAATGGCCGGCTGTACGAAAGGTGGCAGCGATGTGGAAAATCTTCCGTGCCCCTTCCGCGGCGCGGTGGACATCGGCCGCCTTGGTGATGTCCCCCCGGACGATCTCGATTCCCTGGGCAAGGAGGGGCTGCGCGTCGGCGCTGGGGCGCACCAGGGCACGGACGCAATACCCGAGATTGCGCAGCCTGCGAGCCAGGTGTCCCCCGGTAAATCCGGTGGCTCCCGTGACGAGGACGACGCCAGGCCCGTTGGCGGGCTTTGAGGGATTGGAGTGGTGAGTTCCTGTCAGCAAGTTGAGCAACCCGTCGTAGAAGCCAGAACACCCGGTGCCGGAGCAAAGAACGTGCCTTAGTCATAGCCAAGCAGCAATGTCTGCCCTTTGCTAGACTCACGCTCCCGTCCCGTCCGGAGCGGACAGGACCCTTTCCCGGAGACAACGACGCATGGAGTTCCAGGGCACCGAACGCTACTACCTCGACCCCGAGCTGGGGGCGATCGTCAACATGTCGCTGGTCATGGAGAAGCCTCTGCTCCTGACCGGCGAGGCCGGCACGGGCAAAACGCAGCTCGGGATGGAGGTGGCCCGGGCGCTGGGCATGCCCATCGAGGTTCTGCGCTGCAAGTCGACCATCAAGGGGGAGGAGGCCTGCTACGTGCAGGACACGGTCCTCCGCCTCAACGACGCCCGCTTCGGCGTGACCGAGACGGGCCGGGACGTGAACAACTTCTTCGACTACGTGATCTGGGGCCCCATCGGCCGCGCGTTCCGCAGCGACGACCGGGTGGTGCTCCTCCTCGACGAGATCGACAAGACGGAGTCGGACGTGCAGGACAACCTCCTCGACGTGCTGGAGGACTGCCAGTTCACGATCCGGGAGGTCAACCAGACGATCTCGGCGCGCAAGCGGCCGTTCATCCTGATCACGTCGAACGCCAAGCGGGAGCTCTCGGACCCGTTCCTGCGCCGCTGCTACTGCCATCACATCGCCTTTCCCACCCCGTCGCAGATGCGGGAGATCGTGGGCCTCCACTTCCCCGATCTGGAGAAGGGGCTGCTGGACGCGGCGCTTGGTATTTTTTACGAGCTGCGGCAGAAAGGGTTCGAGAAGCCGCCGGCCACGAGCGAGCTGCTCAACTGGCTGGGCGCCCTGAACCACGCGCGCGTCACGCCGGAGCGGCTGAACATCCCGTTCGTGGGCACGCTGCTCAAGCGCACCGAGGACATCCTGGCCTGGCGCGGCGGGTCCAAGAAGCTGAAGGTGAACTGAGGTCCGCCGTGCCCCTGACCGAGTTTCTCTATCGGCTGCGCGACTACGGGGTGCCGGTGAGCCCCACGGACGCGATCGACTTCTACAAGGGGCTGGAGAGAGGGCTGGCGCCCGATCTCGAGTCGCTCTTCCTGTTCGCCCGCCTTTCGTTCGTGCGGTGGGTGGAGCAGATGGACGCGTTCGAGCGCGCCTTTCTCTTCCACTTCTACGGCATCGACGTGCCGCGGGTGGCCGAGGGGGACCCGGAGCTGCTCAACACGCCGCAGTTCCGGGAGTGGCTCAAGGAGGCGATCCGCAACGGCGAGCTGCCCCCCCAGGCGGTCTGGAGCTTCTCCCCCGACGAGCTGATGAAGCGCTTCTGGGAGACGCTCAAGAAGCAGATGGAGGCCCACCACGGCGGCAGCAAGTGGGTCGGCACGGGCGGCAACTCGCCCTTTGGCCACTCGGGCAACGCCAAGGGTGGCGTGCGGGTGGGAGGTCCGGGAGGCGGACGCTCGGCGCTCAAGGTGATCGGCGAGCGCCGCTACGTCGAGTATTCGGACTCCACGTCGCTGAGCGGAGCGAACCTGGCCCAGGCGCTGGCGTCGCTCAAGAAGCTCGCCCCTTCGGGTCCGCGCGACCAGCTCGACCTGGACGCGACGATCCATGAGAGCGCCCGCAACGGCGGCGAGATCGATCTCGTGTTCCGGCGCGGCCTGCTCGACCGCATCGAGATCGTGCTGCTGATCGACAACGGCGGCAGCTCGATGGTCCCCTTCGTGAACCTGACGCGGCTGCTGTTCGCCAAGGTGCGCGACCGGTTCAAGCGCTGCGACACGTACTTCTTCCACAACACGGTCTACAGCGCGGTCTACAAGGACTTCCGGCGCCACGAGCCGCTGTCCACCGACCTCCTGCTCCAGCGCAACCCGGAGACCCGGCTGCTGATCGTCGGCGACGCGTCCATGGCTCCCGAGGAGCTGCTCTGGCCGC
>JANOCF010001197.1:0-2484 GCA_031412055.1 Holophagales bacterium
CCTGTTTTTTGTCGGCCGGCGCCGGTCGGCGCCGCCCGGCATCGGGCTTTACCCTCCCGCCAACCGCTCCGCCAGCCGGGTGAAGCGCGTCCGCACCTTGCGGTTGTTGATCGCCGTGGCCAGCGCCTTGCGCTCTCCCACCAGAATCGCCAGCCTCCTTGCGCGGGTCAGGGCGGTGTAGACGAGGTTTCTCTCCAGCATCATGTAGTGCTGCGAGTGCAGGGGGATGACCACGCACGGGTACTCGCTCCCCTGGGACTTGTGGATCGAGCAGGCGTAGGCCAGGACCAGCTCGTCGAGCATCGACAGCTCGTAGACCACCTCCCGGCCGTCGATCGTTACGCGCACGACCTGCTCCTCCTCGTCGATCCCGGCCACGCGGCCGATGTCGCCGTTGTAGACCTCCAGGTCGTAGTTGTTCCTCACCTGCATCACCTTGTCGCCCACCCGGAAGCTGCGGCCTCCGCGGGTAATTTCCTGTCCCGTGGGCCCCAGGGGGTTGAGCAGATCGCGGAGCATCGCGTTCAGCGCCTCGGTCCCCAGCGGGCCGCGGTTGCGCGGGGTGAGGACCTGGATGTGCTCCACCGGGTCGAGATGGAACCGCGCCGGGATGCGCCGCGCCACCAGCTCGGCGAGCGTCTCCAGGATCTCCTGGGGCTCGTTGCGGGGGAGGAAGAAGAAGTCGCCGTCCGCGTCCACCGCCTCCAGGATCGGCATCTGCCCCTGGTTGACCCGGTGGGCGTTGACCACGATCAGGCTGCGCTCGGCCTGGCGGAAGATCTCCGTCAGGCGGACCACCTCCACGGCCTGCGAGCGGATCAGGTCGGACAGCACCCGGCCGGGGCCGACCGAGGGGAGCTGGTCCACGTCGCCCACCAGCACGAGCCGGCCAGGATCGGGGACGGCCTTGAGGAGGCTCCAGGCGAGCGACGCGTCGAGCATCGAGGCCTCGTCCACGATGAGGAGGTCGCAGCCCAGCGGGTGCTCGCGGTTTCTGACGAACGAGCGGGTCCTGGGATCGAACTCCAGCAGGCGGTGGATCGTGGTGGCCTGGCCGCCGGTGGCCTCCGCCAGCCGCTTGGCCGCGCGGCCCGTGGGAGCGGCGAGGAGGACGCGCTGGCCCTTCTTCTCCAGGATCGTGACCAGCCCGCGCACCAGCGTGGTCTTGCCGGTGCCCGGACCGCCCGTGATGACCAGGACCTTGCGCGTCAGCCCGGCCCGGATCGCCTGCCGCTGCTGGCGGGCGAGATCGATCTTTTCGCCCTTCTCGAACCAGTCCAGGGCGCGCTCCACGTCGATCTCGAAGGGGAGGGACGGCTGGATGAGAAGGTCGCGGACGCGGTTGGCGATCCCGGTCTCGGCGGCGTGGAGCATCCTCAGATAGACCGAGGACTCGGCCGGATCCTGCGGCGCGGCCAGGGAAGGCTCCACCACGATCGGTCCGACTTCGCCCTGCCCTGCCAGCGACCCGATCGCTTTCTCGACCAGTTGGGCCGGGGCGGCCAGCAGCGCGGCGGTCTGCTGGACGAGATCGCGGCGCGGCAGGAAGAGATGGCCGCGGTCGGAGCCCTCGGACAGGAGATGGAGCACGCCTGCTTCGAGGCGCTGGGGAGCCGCGGGGTCGATACCCAGGGCGGCGGCGATGCGGTCGGCGCTCTTGAACCCGATGCCGTGGATGTCCAGGGCGAGCCGGTAGGGGTTCTGCCGCACCAGGTCCACGGCCGCGGCGCCGTAGGACTTGTAGATCCGGATGGCGTACTGGGTGGAGACGCCGTGGGACTGGAGGAAGACCATGACCTCCTTGATGTCCCGCTGTTCGATCCAGGCGCGCTGGATGGCGGCGCTGCGTCCCGGGCCGATGCCCTCGACCTCGCGCAGGCGCTCGGGCTGGTGCTCGATGACGTCGAGCGTCTCTTTGCCGAAGGCCTGGACCATGCGCGAGGCCATGACCTTGCCGATGCCCTGGATGAGCCCGGAGCCGAGGTACTTCTCGATCCCGGCGACGGTCGACGGGGCCACGGTCTTGTAGGAAGAGACCTTGAACTGGCGGCCGTACTTGGGGTCGTCGATCCACTCGCCCGAAAGGCGGAGGCTCTCGCCGGGCTGCACGCCCAGGAGATTGCCGACCGCGGTGACTTGGTCGCGCTTCGTGGGCACCGTGATCCGCACCACGCTCCAGGCGTTCTCCTCGTTGGCGAAGACGACGCGCTCCAGCACCCCTTCCAGGGTGGCGGTCGGCTCGGCGGCGCGGGGTTCCAGGGGTAGCGTCATGTCTTCCGGAAACGAGTCTATGACACCCCGGCGCCGCGCGCAGTCTCGCGGCGCAAGGCGCGTACACGTTGGGGAGACGTTCCCCAACGTGTACCGGAGGCGCAACGCGCGGGGACGAGGCCGTCCCCTGCCGTGGCGAGGCGCAATGCGCGGGGACGGGGCGCGAATGCGTTGGGGAACGTCTCCCCAACGTGTACGCGTCTCATCCCGCGC
>JANOCF010001198.1:0-3771 GCA_031412055.1 Holophagales bacterium
GGTCGTGGCCGTGACCTCGCTGGAAAACATGGCTTCGATCAAGCTTCTGGGCAAGCTGGGCTTCCGGTTCGAAGGGTTGACCCGATTTCCGAACGATGGGAAAGAGGGGGAAGAGGTCCGCCTGTTCGCGAAGGAGTCATAAGTGGGGTGCCAGCCGATGCTGCCGGCCGGCACCCCGAAACGTTCAGCTCACGGCTGGTAGGTGATCGTGAGCTGCGGCTTGTTGGCCGTCGTCGCGTTCTCGCCCGCGTAGAAGCCGATGTAGTCGTAGCCGGCGTCGTCGTTGTCGTCCAGTGTGAAAGTGAACCTGAGCTGCGTGGTGCCTGTCTTGTTGATCGCGGACAGGCCCGATGCATTCAGGTTGCCCGTCGAGGCCGAGCCGTTGGCGGCCGGGTTCGACAGCGTGGCCACGTTGGCCGCCGTGGCCGCGGCCTGCCAGTCCGCGAAGGCGAAGGCGGTCGAGCCGCCGAAGCCGCCGGTGACGATGTCCGCCTGGCAGGAGCCGTGGGTGCTGAAGGGGCTGGTGCCCGAGATCGTCCCCCGCACCAGGCGCAGGGTCGCCGCGGTGATCGTCGCCGTGTCCGGAATCGACGAGGTGTCGAAGGAGACGAGGCTCTTGTACTGCTCGTCGACGTTGGTGTCGCCGACCCGCAGCGCCGCGGTGGTGTTGTCGGTCGAGTTGCCGCCGCCGCCGACGTTGGTGGTCTCACCGACCTCCCAGAGCCGGCCGTCCTGCGCCGCCACCGAGTAGAAGGTCACGGTCACCGGATTCTGGGTCGGGATGCTGGTCACGGTGACCGGGATCTCGTTGGAGATCATGGCCGAGCCGCAGCCGGGCGTGGTCCTCTCCACCAGGAAGTAGATGCCGGTAGCCGGGAAGTTGGCGCAGTTGAGGACGTAGCTCGTCCCCGTCTCGCCGGAGATGTTGGTGATCGCACCGCCCGAGACGGTCCGGTAGCCCCACTGGTGGGTACCGGTGCCGCCCCCGGTGTCGGTCACCGTCGCGGTGCCGCCCAGGCACGGGCTGCCGATCGTGGTGCTGCCCGAGACGGCGATGGTCACGTTGGAAAGAGGCGCGGCCATGCTCACGGTCGCGCTGCCGGCGCCGGGCTGGTTGCAGCCGGTGCTCGACACGCCGGTCAGGGTGTAGGTGGTGGCGCTGGCGGGCGACACGACGCGCGTCGCCGGAGTGGAGGAGACGCCGCTCTGGACGAAGCCGTCCGACCAGGTGAGCGTCCAGGGACCGCTGCCCACGAGATCGACGGTGAGGGTGGCCGAGCCGCCGGAGCAGACGGAGGTCGATCCGGAGACTTTCGCCGGGATCGCGCAGCCCATGTCGAGACGGCCGTGGCCGTAGACGTTGTTGGGAACGGCTCCGGCCGCGCTGCTGCACGTGGAGGTGCTCAGCGCGATGGGCTTGGCGGACGAGGTGAGACGGGTCTCGATCGCGCTGACGTTGCCGATCAGGGACGGGAACGCCGAAAGGAGGAGCGCTGCGCCGCCCGCCACGTGCGGCCCCGCCATGGAGGTGCCCGAGAGGGAGGAGTAGGCCGTGTCGCTGGTCCGGTAGGCCGAGCGGGTGCTGGTGCCCGGAGCCATGATGTCGGGCTTGATGCGGTTGCTGCCGTCGGCCGTCACCGGGCCGCGGCTGCTGAAGCTGGCCACGGTGTCCGCGCCCGTGTTGAGCGCTCCGGTGGTGAACGACGGGTCGTAGAAGCTCGGGGGATCGCTCACGGTGGAGCAGCCCGAGCCCGAGTTGCCGGCCGAGACCTCCATCAGGATGCCGGCCGCGCGGGTGTTGGTGACCGCGGTCAGGAGGATGTTGGGGGTGGTGCAGCCCTCGGCCGCGTTGCAGCCCCAGGAGTTGACCGTCACGTGGGGGGCCTTGCTCGGGTCGCCCTGGGCGGTGGTGCCGCCCACGGGATAGGGTGCGATGAAGAACTCCATGCACTCCAGGTACATGGCGGGGGTGCCGGCGCCCGCGTTCATGTTGCGGCAGCCGATCCACTTCGCTCCCGGCGCCATGCCGATCTGGTTGGCGCCGTCCTGGCCCACCGAGGTGCCCATGGTGTGGGTGCCGTGGCCCTGGTCGTCGCAGGGCTGGACGGAGTTGGCTCCGCAGACGCCGCTGCTGGAGTGGACCGAGTCGTGCCAGTTGTAGTCGTGGCTGGCCGTGCTGCCGTTCCAGCCGCGATAGTTGTTCTTGAGCGCGGCATGGGTCCAGCGGTAGCCGGTGTCGGCGCCGCCCACGACGATGCCCTGGCCGTTGTAGCCCAGGTTCCAGATCTGCGGGGCGCGCACGTAGCTGATGCCCGGCTCGGCAGCCAGGATGGCGTTGCCCGTCATCTGCGACAGCGACCACTCCGGGTTGAACTCCAGGGGCTGCGCCTCATGCGGCTCGGGCAGGGTATGGCGCATCTCGGGGTTCCCGTCGATCCGCTTCACGTCGGGCCGAGAGGCCAGGGCCTTCGCGAGGTTGCGGTCGCCTTTGACCAGGAGGGCGTTGACCAGGTAGAAGGACTGGTACTCAATGCCCTGGGCGTCCAGGAGGGCCCGGATCGGCTGCTGGGTCTTCTGCGCGTGGCTGAAGAGCGTCCGGTAGACGAACTCGCCCTTGTTGATCTTGCCCTTGAACTGGGCCGCGGCCGCCAGGCTCGCCTGCTGCTCCAGCACCACGAAGTACTCCGCCTGGACACCGGCGCGGGTGTTCTCGATCACCCAGGGGTGGATCTTTTCGATCCCGGGCTGGGCCTGGGCTCGTGCTCCGGACGCGATCAGCACTGCCCCGGCCGTCATGGCCAGGCTTACCCGCAGCCACCGTGAGATCACGGTCCTGGTGGGCGTCATCCCTCTCAAACTGGCAATCTTCATTTGTTCTCTCCTCCGTAGATTGGAGACTCCGTAGGGGGCTTCCATATCAAGAGGTGCGTTGAGGAGGCTTTCGTGCGCTGGCGACTGTGTAGACTCTGCCCGTGTTCTGGTCGAGCCGTCTCCCCTGGGAGCACCCGAAGAACCGTCTGACCCGGGCGGTGGAGGAGCGGGCGTCCAAGGGGCTGCCGACGATCGACCTCACCGAGACGAACCCGACGAGGGTGGAGATCCCCTATCCGGAGCAGGAGCTGGCGGAGCTTCTGCGGCGCGGCGCAGCCCCGGCCTACGAGCCGCATCCGCGGGGGCTGCTCGCGGCACGGGAGGCGCTCGCGGAAGTCCTCTCCGCGCCAGGCGACCCGGTCTCGCCGGACGACCTCGTCCTCACGGCGTCGACCAGCGAGTCGTACTCCTACCTGTTCAAGCTCTTTGCCGATCCGGGGGACGAGGTGCTGACCACCGCGCCCTCCTATCCCCTGCTGGACAGCCTGGCGACCCTGGAGGGGCTTGTGCTCTCGCACGTCCACCTCTCGCCCGGCCGGCGCTTTGCCTTGGACCCGGAGAGGGTGGAGCTCGCGCTCACTCCCCGGACGCGCCTCCTCACTCTGGTCCATCCGGGAAACCCGACCGGAGCCTTCCTCTCGACGGCGGAGCAGGAGGCTGTGGCCGCCCTGTGCGCATCCCGGGGGCTGCCGCTGATCTCGGACGAGGTGTTCGCCGGCTATGTTCTCGAAGAGGGTCCCTGGGCGGGACCGGCTGCGGCGGCCGCCGCGGGCACTGAAGCCCTGGCGTTCTCGCTCGGAGGGCTCTCGAAGAGCGCGGGGCTGCCGTCCTGGAAGCTGGGCTGGATCCGGGTCGGCGGTCCGGCGGGTCTCCGGCGCCGCGCGGTCGCGGCCCTGGAGA
>JANOCF010001199.1:0-3317 GCA_031412055.1 Holophagales bacterium
AAGCCCACCAGCGAGGCCACGGAGAGCACGCCGCCGCCCAGGGCGACCGCAAACACACCCCCGACCAGCGCCAGAGGAAGGTTGACCAGCACGATCAGGGCGTGCCGGTGGCTGCGGAAGGCAAAGAAGAGCAGCCCGTACATGCCGATCAGCACCAGGCCTGACAGAGCGGCGAGGTTGCGCAGGCTGCGCGCCGCCTCCTCGAACTGACCGCCGTAAGCGATCCGGTATCCATCCGGCAGGTCGATCCCGGCCTCCATCGTTCCCTGCACCCGCTCGACCGTCCCGGCGAGATCGGCGCCGGTAACGTTGGCGGTGATCATCGCCACCCGCTCGACGTTCTCGCGCCGCACCATCCCCGGCCCCAGGTCGAACCGCACCCGGGCCACGTCTCCAAGGCGGACCGTGCGGCCGGAGGGAGTCGGCACCGGCAGCGCCTCCAGCTCTTCGCGCGACTCGCGGAGCCGCTCCGGGAAACGGACGACGATCCGTGAGACGACTCCGCCCTCCACGATCTCGCCGGCATCGGTGCCCTGGAACAACGCCTCGACAGCGCGGGAGAGGCCGGCAGGGGTGAGGCCATGGAGCGGCAGGGCGCGGCGGTCGAAGTCGATCACGAGCTGCGGTACGCTCGCCTGCTCCGTGTTGGAAACGTCCACGAGCCCGGGGACGCCGGAGAGCAGAGTTTGCGCCCGCCCTGCCAGCCCCCGCAACACCGCGAGGTCAGGACCGAAGATCTTGACCGCCAGGTTGGTCTTGCTGCCCGAGATCATGTGGTCGATGCGATGACTGATCGGCTGCCCGAAGGCGACCTGCGCGCCGGGAATCGTGGCCACGGCCTTGCGCATCTCGGCGAGAAGCTCCTCCTTGGGCCTGCCCTCGCGCATCACCACCTCCATCTCGGAAGCGTTGACTCCCTGGACGTGCTCGTCCCGCTCCGCCCGGCCGGTGCGGCGGCTCGTCGAGACCACCTCCGGAAAGTCGAGGAGAGCCTGCTCGACCTGCCTTCCCACCGCGTCGCCCTCCTCCAGAGTGATGCCCGGCGGACTGACCACGGACACCGTGAGCGATCCCTCGTTGAAAGGGGGCAGGAACGTGCGGCCGAGAGTGAAGACGAGGGCCACGGCCACGGCCGTGATCGCCATGGTCGCCCCGATCACCAGCCAGGGATGGCGGAGCGACCCTTCCAGGGCCGGCTTGTAGGCGCGGTGGAAGGCCCGCAGCAGCCAGGGCTCGGGCTGGTCGAGCGCCTTGGACTTCGGGAGGAGGAGAAGGCAGAGGACCGGCGTCACGGTGAGCGACACCAGAAGCGAGGCGGTGAGCGCCGCGACATAGGAGAGACCGAGCGGACGGAGCAGCCGGCCCTCCATGCCCGGAAGCACGAACAGCGGCAGGAAGACCAGGACGATGATCAAGGTCGCGAAGAGGATCGCACCCCGCACCTCGGAGGAGGCCCGGAAGACCACCTCGAAGGGTGAGCGGCGCTCCCCTTCGGGCTTCGCCCGCTCCTGCCGCAGCCGGCGAAAGACGTTCTCCACGTCGATGATCGCGTCGTCCACCAGGGCGCCGATCGCGATCGTCAACCCGCCCAGGGTCATCGTGTTGAGGGTCTCGCCGAAGAGAGAGATCACCAGAACTCCGGCCACCAGCGAAAGGGGGATGGCCAGCGCCGAGATCAAGGTCGTGCGCATGTTGCCGAGAAAAAGGAAAAGGATGACGATCACCAGCAGCGCGCCGTCGCGTAGCGCAATCGCCACGTTACGGATTGCCACCTGGATGAAGTCGGCCTGGCGGAAGTTCTCCGTCTCGATCATGACCCCTTCGGGCAGCGACTTGGAGAGGCCGGCGAGCAGACGGTCGACCTCGCGGGTGAGCGCAAGGGTGTTGGCGTCCGGCTGCTTCTGGATGGACAGGATCACCGCCGGCTGCGTCTTGTAGGAGGAGGTGCCCCGCTTGGGCTCCGAGCCCTCGTGGACCTGGGCCACATCACCCACCGTCACCGGCACCCCGTCCTCGGTGCGCACGACCGTAGAGGCGAGGTCCTCGGCCCCCTGCGCCCGTCCAAGCCCTCGCACCAGGTACTCCTGGCCGCGGTCGACGTGGAAGCCGGCGGCCGAGCTGCGGCTCGACCGCTCCAGCGCTTCGGTGAGCTCGTCGATCGTGATGCCCCGCTGGGCGAGCGCGAGCGGGTCTACTTCGACCTGGTACTCCCGCACGTCGCCGCCGATCGGCACGACCTGGGAGATGCCTGGAACAGAGAGCAGGGTGCGGCGCACGACCGTCTCTGAGAGGCGGCGCAGCTCCAGCGGGGAGACCGTGCGGGAGGTCAGGGCGATGAAGGTGATCTCGCCCATGACGGAGCTGATCGGGCCGAGCTGCGGCGGATCCACGCTCGCCGGAAGCTGCGCGCCCTGGAGTCGTTCGGAGACCACCTGGCGGGCGCGGTAGACGTCCTCCCCCCAGCCGAACTCCACCCACACGACCGAGATGCCGGCGGCCGAGACCGAGCGCACACGGCGCACGCCGGGCGCGCCGTTGAGCAGCGACTCGACGGGGAAGGTCACCAGCAGCTCGACCTCCTCCGGCGCCATGCCGCCCGCTTCGGTGACAACGGTCACCGTGGGTGCGCTCACATCGGGGAAAACGTCGAGCGGCAGGCCTGAAATGTAGACGGAGCCCAGGATCAGAAGAAGCCCGGCCGCGAGCAGGACCAAGCCGCGGTGGCGAAGGGAAAAATTGATGATCGCATTCAGCATGGCGGCTCCTAGTGGACGTGCCCTTCGACAGCGCCGGAGCCCAGCAGCGAGCTGCGGCGGATGGCGTTGCCGCCCTTGGTGACGATGCGCTCGCCGGGCTTGATGCCGCGCACCAGCGCGACGGGACCCTGGCGGGCCTCGACCCGGACCTCGCGGCGGTCGAAGCTCTCTCCTCCGAGCTGGACGTAGACCACCTCGATCCCGCTGTCGTCCACCAGGGACGAGGCGGGAACCACGGTCCCGGCGAGATCCCCGGGCAGCAGCACCTCGGCCTCGATCCGGCTCCCCAGCCGCAGCAGGTCCACGCCCCGGCGGACCTCCAGAATCACGGGCACCGTGCCGGCTCCCGCCTGGACCTCGGGGGACCGGGCGACGAGGCGGAGGTCCTCGCCCGGGATCAGGAAGGGCTCCTCTCCCGCCCAGCGCCGCACCGAGAGACCCGCCGGGGGCTGGACGAGGGAGGCGGCCTGGTCCGGCTGGAGCGCCAGCTCGACCCAGACCGGCGAGGTGCGGACCACACGGCCCAGAGGGGTTCCGGCGGCGACGAACTGCCCGGGGCTG
>JANOCF010001200.1:0-1693 GCA_031412055.1 Holophagales bacterium
CTTGGCCCGCTGCCGCCCCTGACGGGGCTGGGGATGGGGTGGTCGGTTCCGCATCCAGGGCTTACGCCCTTTGCTACATGCTGCCGCCCCTGACGGGGCTTTTCAAAGCTGCTTCCGGATGAACGGCGCCACCAGCCTGTAGAGCCTGAGCTTCCACACCTTCTTGCGCGGAACGCCCGGGTAGGGCTCGGACGCCCCCTCGGGCCAGCCGCGCTTGTCGATTCGCACGGCCCTCTGCAGATGCTCGTCCAGCGTGCCGACGAGGTCGGCGGCCAGCTCCTCGTCGCGCATCACGATGATCAGCTCGCTGTTCAGCCGCTCGGACCTCGGGTCGAGGTTGAACGAGCCGACGAGCACCGTTTCCCCGTCGATGACCGCCGTCTTGGAGTGGAGCGACTCGGGCCCCTGGTACTCCCACAGCTCGACTCCTCGGCGCACCAGGGGCTTGCGGTAGCCCACGTACCCGGCCTGGGGAAAGAGGTTGTCCGTGGTGTTCATCGAGTTGGTGAGGATGCGGACGCGGACTCCGCGCTCCAGCGCCCGCCTCAGCGTCTTGCGGAAGGCCCGCGACGGCACCAGGTAGGGCGACTCGATGAGCACCGTGTCCCGGGCGCCGTCCAGCAGCTCCCGCAGCTCGTAGGCTACCCCTTGATCGGCCGGTTTGCGTCCAATCGGGTCGTGGAGGAACACCACCGGCCCGACCTCGACGAACGGCTCGGGCACCCGCGCCGGATCGTTGAGAGCCGCCGCGATGCGCGTGTCGAGCCACTCCTGGCGCTTGTCGAGCTCCCGGGCAGCCTCTTCGACATCCTTCTTACGCCGAGAGGGCCGGGCGGCTCGGACCTCCCGGCTGTCCCACAACCTCAGGAAGTAGGCGCGCGCCTCGGCCGCGGCATCGCCGTCCACGCGGACATCCAGGTCGAGATAGTTGCGCCGCTTGATTTGCTTGCCGAGCCCGAAGTAGGTGCTCTCGACGTTGCGCCCGCCCGCCATCAAAGCCTTGCCGTCGACCACGATCAACTTGTCGTGCATCCGGCGGGTGAGCCAGAGAGGCCGATCGAGGCGGAAGGGGTGGTACTCGCGAATTTCGATCCCCTCGGCGAGCAGGTGGTCCTGGACAGCCGCCGGAATCTTGTTCCACTGCGCGTCGATGATGACCTTGACGTCGATCCCGCGCCGTGACGCATCGCGCAGCAGGGCCAGCCCGGTAAGGGTGAGCGGGTCGTGCCCGACGAGGAACGACTGCGCGAGGATCTCCTCCCTGGCCTCCAGCACCATCTCCACCCGCGCCTCGGCCGCCTCGCGGTCGGTCTCGATGAGACGCGCCCGGTCCGCGGCGGCGGGGCCGGCAAGCAGAAGAAGGATGGGTAGGAACAGCCGCGAAAGGCGGGTCAAACCAGGATGTCGCTGACGTTCAGCAAGAGGTCCGGAAAGGCCAGGGGTGACAATCGATCACTCCTCTGGAGCAGTCGTACATCCCGGTATCCGGTTGCTGACGGCTCGCGGTGGACTTCCATCCTGCCCTTTGTGAGATCGACGATCCAGACTTCCGGCACACCGTTGCGGGCGTAAAGAGGGACCTTCACGCGGCGGTCGAAGCCGATGCTGCTATCGGCGACTTCGACGAGCAGGAGCACATCTTCAGGAGTGGGGAGGGAACTCGCGTAGAAGTCGTCTCTGGAACGGAGCAAGG
>JANOCF010001201.1:0-3275 GCA_031412055.1 Holophagales bacterium
CGATCCCCGCCTGCACGTCTGGGGTGTCTATGAGCGGATCCTGCAGGAGGCGAGGCAGGCTTTCCGGCAAGATCCCCGCGACGCGGTGGCCTTGGCGCACCTGGGCTGGATGATCGCCCAGCGCTTGAGCGCGAAGGTTTACGGCTCGAAGCGGGTGCGCGACTTCCAGGGTGTGGCGTCGACGCTGCTCGGCAACGCCAAGCGGCTGTACGGCGACCTGTACGGAGCGGGGGAGGACCTGGAGCGCGCCGAGGCGCTGCTGGCGCAGGGGACCGGCGACCTTCTGGAGACGGCCTCCCTGCTGTCGGTCCGGGCGTCGCTCAAGACCGACCTGGGGGACTTCGAGGCGGCGGCCGCCCTGCTGCGGAAGGCGGGCGCCTGCGCCCGGCAGATGGGGGACCGGCACCTGGAAGGCAAGTACCTGATCGCGTGGTCCTCCTCGATCGGCTGGGTGGACCCGGAGCGGGGCCTGGAGCTGGCCCGCCGAGGGCTGGAGCGTCTGGAGGAGGGCACGGACGCCCACCTGGAGCTCGGCGGGCGGCATCTGCAGGCCCTGTGGGCCAACGAGCTGGGCCGGACCGCCGAAGCGCGCCAGTTGCTGGAGGCCTGCCGTCCAATGTACGACCGCTACACCGATCCGGTCACCCGGGGCCGCCTGCTGCGTCTCGAAGGTCTGCTGGCCCGGAGCGAGGGGAGGCTGGAGGAGGCCGAGCGGTGCTTCGCCCGGCAGGTCGAGCTCTACGAGAAGCACAACTTCGACTTCGACCTGGCCCTCGCCGGGCTCGACCTGGCCGAGGTCTTCAGCCATCAGGGCCGGCTCTCGGAGGCCATCTCCATCCTGGGCGGTCTCTACCCGGTGCTGAAGGGATGGAATCTCCACGTGGACATCCTGCGCTCCTGGCTGGGTCTCCAGGAGACGCTGCAGCGCAACGCGGCGCAATCTGAGATGTTCCGTGAGCTGGCGATGACGATGCGCCGCAAGTGGCACCGCCGTTAGGGTTGATCCCATCCGCAGCGTTGCAGGAGCGCAGCATGCTGCGCCCTTCTCTCCGATCGCCTGGCACCAGTCCTGCACCCGTGGAGTCTCCTGCCGTCGCTGTGCCGGATGTTGTGCCTGCAAGCCATGCCATGAGGTCTTAAGAGTGATGAGAGATCGCCGGTTGTGTCGTCTCGCCGCGAGCCTCGCCCTCCTGCTGGTCCTGGCCGTTCCTTCTCTTTCTTCCGCCCAGAGCTGTCAAACCTACACGGGCCTCACCTACGGGACCTACGTGGATCGCAACGGTGTGACCCAGCAGCTCAAGCTGGAGCTCCTCGTGCCTCAAGGTGCGGCGGAGCCGGTGCCCGTGGTGGTCTGGATTCACGGAGGAGGGTGGAAGTCCGGCAGCCGCCTGCCGATCCCCGCGCGGGTCTCCAACCTCTGCACGATGGGATACGCGGTGGCGAGCATCGACTACCGGCTGACCGGCGCCGCGCTCTGGCCCGCCCAGATCCAGGACGTCAAGGGCGCCGTGCGCTGGCTGCGCGCCCAGGCCGGTGTGTACGGTCTCGACCCGGACCGCTTCGCCTCGTGGGGCGACTCCGCGGGCGGGCACCTGTCCTCCATGCTCGGCCTCTCCGGCGGGGTGTCGACCATCACGGCCGGCAGCCCCGGAAGTACCACCACCGTCGACGTGGAAGGCTCCACCGGCGGCAACCTCGGCCAGTCGAGCCGCGTGCAGGCCGTGGTCCACTGGTACGGGGCCACCGACAGCCTTCAGATGCACTTCTATCCCTCGACCGTGAACCACGACGCCGCCTCGTCGGACGAGAGCCGCCTGGTCGGCGGGCCGATCCAGGACCGGCCGGAGATCGTCGCCACCACGAACCCGATCACCTACGCCAGCGCGGACGATCCGCCGCTCCTGGCCATGCACGGCACCCTCGACAAGCTGATCGTCTTCAACCAGAGCCAGCTCCTGGTCGACGCCCTGCGGGATGTTGGCGTCTCCGCCACCCTTCGCCCGGTGCAAGGCGCCGGGCACGGCGGTACGCTGTTCGACAAGACCGCGAATCTTCAGATCGTCTACGACTTCCTCGCCGCGGAGCTCGTGGCTGCGAACCCCCTTTCCGCCGCGCGGGCGCCGGTCGAGGTCCACGTGGTCCCGGCGGACCCGCTGCCGGCGAAGCCGGTCGTCTCGGTCTCTCTCTCGGACCTCGACGCGGCCGAACCCGGCGGTATCGGCGATATGGGCGAATTCATCGTCTGGCGCACTGGGAGCACGACCGATCCGCTGACGGTCGACCTCATCGCCGGCGGTACTGGCACCCACGGGACCGACTACAGCCTTCCCCTGACGGTGACCTTCGCCGCGGGCTCGGACCGGGTGCTGGTCAAGGCGACTCCGCTGGACGACTTCGTTACGGAAGGCCCGGAGACGATCACCCTGGTGGCGGCGCCGTCATCCGCAATCTTCCCCGGACCTTACGACCGGAGCACGGTGACGCTCCGGGACGACGACGTCGCCGGCACGCCGGAGCTGTCCAGCCTCTCCCTGAGCCCGACGACGGTGACCGGCTCGCAGACCTCGACGGGCACGGTCGTCATCGATCGGAACGCGCCCGCGGGCGGTACCCGGGTAGATCTGTCCAGCTCTGACCCGGCGGCGGTGGTCCCGGCCAGCGTCACCGTGGCGCAGGGGGCGAGCTCGGCCACCTTCACGGTGACCACGAGCTCCGTGGCTTCGACCCGGACCGTGCAGATCTCCGCTTCCCTGCGCGGTTTGACGAGGACCGCCGCGCTCACCCTGGCCGCGCCGGCCATCTCCACCTTGACGCTCACCCCGGGCACGTTCGCCGGCGGGTGCAAGACGTCGGCGGGCAAGGTCACCCTGACGGCCAAGGCGCCGGCCGGGGGGATCGTCGTGCCGTTGACGAACACGAACCCGGTGGCGGTGGTGCCTTCGAGCGTTACCGTGCCCGCCGGATCGACCAGTGTGAGCTTCACCATCACCGCTCCGGCGGTGACGGCATCGCAGTCCGGGACGGTGGGCGCGACCTACGGCGGGGTGAGCAAGAGCGCGGGGTTGACGGTGCGGCCGATCGGCGTGGCGTCGCTGACGCTGACACCTAACCCCGTGACCGGACCAGGCACGGTGGACGGGACCGTGAGCCTGGATTGCCCCGCCGCGCCGGGAGAGATCATCGTAACTCTCTCCTCGAGCAGCACGGGCGTGGCGAGCGTGAGCGTGCCGAGCCTGACGTTTTCCGCTGGGACCGCCGGGGCCGCTGGAGAAACC
>JANOCF010001202.1:0-3067 GCA_031412055.1 Holophagales bacterium
CGTTCTCATCGCGGAGAACAACGGCTACGCCTACTCGACCCCGACCAGCAAGCAGATGAAGATCAAGAACATCGTCACCCGGGCCGCGGCCTACGGCATCGCCGGGGAGATGGTGGACGGCAACGACGTGCTGGCGGTCTACGGCGCCACGAAGCGGGCGCTCGACCGGGCGCGGAGCGGCGGCGGGCCGACGCTGATCGAGGTCAAGACCTTCCGCATGAAGGGCCACGCCGAGCACGACGACGCCGGCTACGTGCCCGGCGAGAGGTTCGACGAGTGGAAGGACAAGGATCCCATCGATCGGTTCTAGCGCCACCTGCTGTCCAACGGCCTCGCCCGGGAAGAGGAACTGAAGCGGATCGTGGCGGAGATCGACGAGGAGCTGAACCGGGAGGTCGACGCGGCCCTGGCGTCGCCGTTCCCGCCGCCGGAGAGGGCCTTCGAGGGGGTCTACGCATGACGCCGATCACCTATATCGAGGCCATCCGCCAGGCCATGTGGGAGGAGATGGAGCAGGACGAGCGCGTCTTCATGATCGGCCAGGACATCGGCACCTACGGTGGCCCCTTCCGGGCCACGGCCGGCTTCCTGGAGCGCTTCGGAGCGGAGCGGATCATCGACTCGCCGATCAGCGAGTCGGCCATGGTCGGCGCGGCCATCGGCGCGGCCATGATGGGCATGCGGCCGATCGTGGAGATGCAGTTCATCGACTTCATCGCCTGCGCCTACAACCAGATCTTCAACTTTGCCGGCCCCAACCACTACCGCTGGGGGCAGAGCGTGCCGCTGGTGGTGCGGGGACCTTCCGGTGGAGGGGTGCGGGGCTCGAACTTCCACAGCCAGAACCCGGAGTCGGTGTTCCAGCACGGGCCGGGTCTGAAGATCGTCGCCCCGGGAACAGCGGTCGATGCGCGGGGGCTGCTCAAGGCGGCGATCCGCGATCCCAACCCGGTCCTGTTCTTCGAGCACAAGTTCCTCTACCGCCGGATCAAGGAGGAGATGCCTCCGGGAGACGGGGTGGTGCCGATCGGCAAGGCGCGGACGGCACGGGAGGGACGTGACCTGTCGGTGATCACCTACGGTGCTATGCTTCACGTGGCGCTGGAGGCCGCCGGGCGCCTCGAAGCTGACGGGATCAGCCTCGAAGTCCTCGACCTGCGCACCATCAAGCCGCTGGACGAAGAGGCGATCTTCGCCACGGTCCGCAAGACGAACCGGGTGATCGTCCTCACCGAGGAGCAGAGGTCCGGCTCGGTGGCCGGGGAGGTGTCGGCGCGGATTTCCGAGCACGCCTTCGAATGGCTGGACACGCCGGTGGTCCGGCTCTGCTGTCCGGACACGCCGGTCCCCTACAGCCCAACGCTTGAGGACGCCTATCTACCGAACGTGGACAAGCTTGTCGCGAAGGTGCGGCAGCTGGCCAGCTACTGAGCAAGGACGGGAGAGTCTATGGCTACGGAAGTCGTGATGCCCCAGATGGGGGAGTCGATTGCGGAGGGAACCATCACCCGGTGGCTGGTGAAGGTTGGCGACAAGGTCGAGCGGGATCAGCCGCTGTTCGAGATCTCGACCGACAAGGTTGACGCGGAGATCCCCAGCCCGGCCGCGGGCACCCTCGTGGAGATCCGCAACAAGGAAGGGGAGACCGTCCCCGTGAACCAGGTGGTCGCCATGATCGGCGAGGCCGCCGAGCAGGCGGGCACCGCTCCGGCGGCTTCGGCACCGCCTCCCACGCCTCCTGCCGCCGACGCTCCCGCTGCCGGCGGGGACGCGAGCGAAGCCAAGATGGAAGAGGCGGCCCGCGCCGACACCGGCCCGGAGGGAGAGCCCAAGGTGGCCTCGCCCGAGCCCGCGCCCGCGTCGCCTCAAGCGGCGCAGGCGGTCGCTTCGGGGGTACCAGGGACGCCCGAGCAGCGCGAGCAGGCCGTGCAGCGCGATTCCGGAGAGACCGCCCAGGCACAGGATCAAGGCACGGACGAGGAGGAGCGGCTGCGGAAGTTCTCCAGCCCGCTCGTGCGCAGCATCGCCTCCAAGGAGGGAGTCAACCTGGAGGAGGTCAAGGGCACCGGCGCCCACGGCCGGGTGACCAAGGACGACATCATGGGTCATCTCGAGCAGCGCAAGGCCCAGCCGGCCGCTCCTGCTCCTGCTCCTGCCCAGGCGGCTCAGCCCGCCGCGCCTGCTCCGACCCCGGCTCCTGGTCCGGCGCCGACCCCGGCTCCAGCCGCAGCGGCGGCTCCCGCGCCAGCGGGTTTCCACGTGCCGGCCTACCGCGAGGGCGAGAACGTCGAGATCGAGCCGATGAGCAAGATGCGGCAGATCACGGCGGCGCACATGGTCTACTCCAAGGCCACGTCGGCGCACGTCACCACGGTCTTCCACATCGACTTCTCCAAGGTGGCCCGCGCCCGTGCCCGCGCCAAGGACGGCTTCCTGAAGAAGGAGGGCACCAAGCTCACCTACATGCCGTTCATCTTCAAGGCGGTGGCCACGGCTCTCAAGGGGCACAAGACGGTCAACGCCGCCATTGACGGCACCAACATCGTCTACAAGAAGGACATCAACATCGGCATGGCCGTGGACCTCCCGGGCCGGGGCCTGATCGTGCCGGTGATCAAGAACGCCGACCAGCTCAGCCTGGTGGGGCTGGCCAAGACGGCCAACGACCTGGCCGACCGCGCCCGGGGCAAGAAGCTCAAGCCCGAGGAGGCCCAGGGCGGCACGTTCACGATCACCAACCCGGGAGTCTTCGGCAGCCTCTTCGGCACGCCGGTGATCAACCAGCCGCAGGTGGCGATCCTGGGTATCGGCGCCATCGAGAAGCGGCCGATCGTGGTCGAGGACGCGGACGGCAACGACTCGATCGTCATCAAGACCATGTCCTACTTCGGCATCTCCTACGACCACCGCCTGGTGGACGGCGCCGATGCCGACCGCTTCATGATCGACGTCAAGAAGGTCATCGAGCAGGGCACCTGGGACGAGCTGAACGCCTACGTGTAGGCGCGTCGGTCATCCCCTAGAAGTCCGAAAGAGCCCGGGGCGACCCGGGCTTTTTCTTTTATAT
>JANOCF010001203.1:0-4928 GCA_031412055.1 Holophagales bacterium
TCGGTCTCCGGCCCCTCTCGGGGCCGCAGAGCGCCGTCTTTCGAGTGAACTTGCTGCTCGAACAGGCGGGAGTGCCCTTGCCGAGCCCTGGGCAGATCGGTCTCTGGTCGAAGACTCTCGGCGGCATCGAGCCGCTCCTGGAGCTGCTCGGGCGGCTCGTCCAAGCTGGCCTGGCCAACAAGCGCGAGCCGATCGCTTACATCCACCGCGTGGTGATGGAGCAGGCTGCAAGACCCGACAAAACCGGGCCAAGGAAAACCCTCAGCGCCCGCGCCGGCCGCGAGCTCCTCTGGGCCGCAGGCTCCGACGAGATCCGCTGGCAGCAAGCCCTCGAAATCATCTCTGAAACGGAGGAATCGTGACCCACTGGAACTGCAGCCAGTGCGGCGAAGACCAGATCGCCTTCGGGCGCATCCCGGAAAGCCGCCTCTGCTACTCCTGCAGCAACGCCCGGCGAGCAGCCCGCGCCTTCACCCAGGCGGACGCCGGCATCCCCAAGCTCTACCGCGGCCTCACCCGCGAGAGCTGGTCCGCATACTTCCAGCGCCCTTGGCCCGAAGCGTTGGAGAGTTGGAGCGGGAAGCCTCGCTGGGCCGCACTCTGGGGACCGACCGGCACCGGCAAGACGGGCATCGCTACCGTGCTCTTGGCCGAACACCTCCGCACCGGACGGCGTGGGAGATGGATCTCCGGCCCTGAGCTCACACGACGCCTCTGCGACTTCGCCGCGGCCGAGGAGGTTCTCGCCCCTCTCCTTGTCACTCCGCTCCTGGTTCTCGACGAACCGCTCACGGCGTCCACCCCAGACTGGTACATCGACCGCCTGATGCTCATCACCCGGACCCGCGATGAAAGCTGCCTGCCGACGATCGTCACCAGCCAGCTGCTGCCCGAGCTGCTGCGCAACCCAACAGGCGCCACGCCGCCGCCTCTCCTGTCGCGCTGGCTCTCCGGCCTCCGCGTCCGCACGCACGGCACCGACGCACGGCTGAGGAGGGCTGCCCGGTGAAGCGGCAGAAAGTTCTCCCGCACAGCGAGGAAGCGGAGCGCGCCGTGCTCGGCGCCCTTCTTTTGGAGCCTCTGCGCATCGCCCAGGTCCGCACACGCCTGGAGCTGCGCGACTGGCACATCGAGCGCCACCGCCTGCTTTATCAAGCCTTCCTGGACGTGGCCGACGCGGGTTCCACCCCGGATGTCCTCACGCTGCAGGCCCATCTCCAACAGGCCGGAAAGTTTGAGGCAATCGGCGGCATGGGGTATCTCGCGACGCTCGATCTGGACCTGCCGGACCTGAGCCGCCTGGATGAGTACGTGACGATCGTGAAAGAGCAGAGCGTCCGGCGCGACCTGATTACCGACGTGCAGCACACGGTCCTCGCGGCAGCCACCACGGCTCGTCCGGTGCATGAGCTCCTGGCCGACCTTCGCGGCTCTGCCGACAAGCTGCTCGGCCGCGCCGCCCGAACGCGCTGGGAGGCTGCTGGCGCGGTCATGGAGCGCCTGATCGAGGTGCTCGACGAGGATCAATCCGAGGCCCTGCGCGGGCTCACTTCCGGCTTCCCGGCCTGGGACCGGCTCGGCCCCGGATTCCTGCCGGGCGGGCTCTACGTCATCGCTGGAAGGCCCGGAATGGGCAAGACGTCGCTGGCGCTCGACCTCACGCGGCACGTGGCTGTCGAGCTGAAGCGGCCCGTGGGCGTCTTCTCGCTCGAAATGCGTTCGGACGAGATCGGCATCAAGCTCGGTTCTGCTGAGGCCGGCATCGCCTCCCGCCAGCTCCGCAACGGCCATCTCTCGCACCGGCAGTGGCAAGACCTTTTCGCGGCCACGCGGCGGATGATGGCAGCGCCGCTCTTCCTGGATTACAGCCCGGGCCTCGCGTTGCGCGACCTTGAAGCCCGGGCTTGGTGGCTCAAGGCACAGCATCCCGACCTGGCGCTCCTGGTTGTCGACTACCTCCAGCTCCTCACGGCAGGGATCCGCGTCGAGAATCGGCGGCTGGAGATCGCCCTCATCGCCCGCCGACTCAAGGAGCTGGCCGGCGAGCTGGGCCTTCCTGTGATTGCCCTTTCGCAGCTCAACCGCGAGCTGACCCGCCGTAGCGATCCGCGCCCGCAGCTCGCCGACCTCGCGGAATCCGACGCGATCGGGCAGCACGCGGATCAGGTCGCCTTCGTGCACCGCCCCGAGGTGTTCGAGCCCCATTCCGAGGATCTTCGCGGCCTCGCGGAGGTCATTGTCGCCAAGCACCGTCATGGTGAGACGGGCACTGCCGCGCTGACCTGGATGGGCGCGACCACCTCCTTCCGCAGCCGCTCCACCCTGGAGTCGGCCGGAGCGGAGCCCTCCTGATGCCGCCCATCCAGCCCCAGCAAGCGCGATCGGTGCTCTCCCGAGTCGATCCCGCCCGAATGCGGTCGGACTGGCCCGTAGGTCTGCGCGACGGTGCCCTCCTCGCGCTCGCTGCTGCCGGCCTGAACGCCGAGGAGATCTGCGAGCTGCTTGCCTCGTCGATCACCGTGGATCGAGGGGGGCGGCTCCTGGTCACGGTCCACCGCTACGGCGTCACTTGGCGGGCCGAGCTGCCCACCGATCTCGGGGCGAGGTTGCTCGCGTGGCTCACCGAGCGCCGCCTGTGGTCCGATCCGGCGCCGGTTATCACAGGGCCTCAAGGGCCGCTTTCTCCGACCGCCATCCACCAGATCCTTTTCCGCTACCGGCAACAGAGGAGGCACGGATGACGCTGTCTGTCGCCCTCTACGCGCGCACCTCGGCTGCCGATTGCGATGAAATGACCGTCGAGCAGATCCTCGCCGGCCTGGCTGCCTACGCGGGCCGGAGAGGCTGGGAGGTCGTGCTGGAGTGCACCGATCAGGGACCCTTTCCTGAGGACCGGAGAGAGGGTCTCAGGCGCCTCCTCGGGGCAGTGCGGGCGAAGGCGGTGCAAGGCGTGGTCGTACTCTCCCTGGGTCAACTGGCGCGCTCCCTGCGCCATCTGAGCGACCTGGGCCGCCTCCTCGCCGCCCAGAATGTCGCTCTGATCGCCACCCAAGACCGCCTAGATACCACCGACCCGGGCGGAGCAATCCGCTGGCGAGACTGGCTCGAAGTCTCTTCCGGCTTCTCCCTCCAGCTCCGCGCCGTGCTGCGAAGGTGGCCCGCGTGCGCACGCCCGGCGAGTGCTGGGGCCGGCCTGCGGCAGTCGTCAACGCTCTGGAGCTGCTGACGTGGTGGGAGGGCCGTGGAGGCCGCTTGCCGCTTTCTCTGCGGGCGCTCGCCCGCAAGCTCGGCGTCTCGGAAGCGACTGCACGCAAGCGCCTCCAAGCCCTCCGCGCTGCCGGCCAGGTCGACGACGGAGCCCGCGCCCGAGCGCTCGCAGCCCGCGGCGGCCTCCGGAGGGGCGGGCGGCCCGCAAGCCCCCTCGACGACGAAGAGCTAGCCGCCGCCTGGAAGCTGCAGCTTCAGGCCGCACGCCGTCGAGGTATCGAGCCGGGCATTTCTGCTATTGCGCACAAACTGAAGGCAGGCCGGGGCCGAGTGCGATCACGGCTCCGAGAGCTTGGATTGATCGAAGAGGACTAAGGGATGGCACAAGAGCAAGTCGGAACCTTGCTGGACCACCTCCTGGCGTCGTACAGGGAGGAAATCAAGGCCATTCGTGGCGAGCTGGCCGAGCTTCGCCAAGAGGTCCGCCGCGATCGCCAGCAGCCACCGCCGGCGCTGACGCATCGGGCGACCATCCGGATCAAAGAAGTGTGCAGCCGTTCCGGCCTGAGCCGGGCGACCATCTACAGGCTTGAGAGTGAAGGGAAGTGGCCTCGCCGCTACCGGCTCACCGATGGAACGGTCGGCTGGGACGAGGCCGAGATCGATGCTCGCATCGCGGAGATGCAAGCGACGCGGGTGGGTGCCCTACCCTGAGATGATCGTGCGCAGATGGGCTTCCC
The DNA here is from genome assembly GCA_031412055.1 of Holophagales bacterium. Classification (GTDB taxonomy): domain Bacteria; phylum Acidobacteriota; class Thermoanaerobaculia; order Multivoradales; family UBA5704; genus DATMER01. Next base: position 3,948 of record JANOCF010001203.1, read on the forward strand.
AGGCCAGCATAGCCTTCTGTTTTTCCGGCAAGTAGGCGTTCAGGTTGTAGTTGCGCCGCACTCCCTTCTTCACGTGGTTGGTCACGGCATCCACGATCTCATCTGAGAATCCCAGCTCCGACAGCTTGGTGCTCCCGGTGCGTCGGAGCCCATGCGGCCCCCAGGGCTTCGGCTCGCAGGCGATCCCCGCGGCGCGGCAGAGGTCGTTGTAGACGGAACTCATTCCGGTCACTGTGACCGGCCGGCCATCGGACAGCCGAGGGCTCGGGAACACGTAGCCGCGCCGGTCCTTCGCAGATTTGAGGCGCCCGAGGAGCTCCAGAGCAAGGGGCGGCAGATAGACCCGGTGCTCGAGCTCGTTCTTCGTTCTTCCCGTCTTGCCGCCGGGGATGTTCCACCACTCCCCACGGATCTCATCCCACATCATCTCGTATACCTCGCCGCGCCTCTGGATCAGCACCAGCGGGAGCTGCAGAGCCGACGAGGTGACGCTGTGCCCCTCGAGGCGAGACTCGCAAATCCGCCAGAAGGCGGCGATCTGGTCATCCCGCACGTAGTCGGTCCGCCGGCTCTCGCGGCCCAGGTCCCGAATTCCTGAAGCGGGGTTCACCTCCAGGCGGTTCCCATCCTCGAAGAGGTCCTCGCCGATCCCCCAGTTGAAGACCATCCCGATGTAGGTCCGCATCCGGCGGGCCGCGGTCATCTTGTTGCGCTGCTTCCACTGGTTGATTAGATCCTTGGCGTGGCCCTTGCGGATGGTGCTGGCCACCTCATCCCGCCACGCCGCGCACATCTGCTTGAGGGCCGTCTCGATTTCCCGGGACCGCCGGAACGTCGGCCACACGTGCTGGAGAAGGTAGCGCTTGGCGAGATCGGCGAATGAGCCGGGGAGCACGGGTCCGGGGCCGAGGATCGCGGCGAGTTGATCGGCACGCGGGCCATCGTCCGGCATCGGCGCCGCCGCCCTGCCGGGTCGGCTGC